>DATEHD010000067.1:0-12576 GCA_035279765.1 Candidatus Krumholzibacteriia bacterium
ATGGCGGTTGCGATCCTGATCCAGGGCAGCGGGCGTCTGTCGCTCGATCGGATCCTCGCGCGCGACCGGTCATAAGAAAACGCCGTAGTTTTTGCGCCTGTCGGCGCGATGTTTCGGGGCTGCCGCGGTCGGTTGCGGCAGCCCCATCGTTTTTGCTAGGTTACGCCAGCCCATGAAGACACAACGCGATCTCGTCGTCCGGGGAGCCCGGGAGCACAATCTCAAGAACATCAACGTCACCATTCCGCGCAACCGGCTGGTGGTGGTGACGGGCCTCTCGGGATCGGGAAAATCCTCGCTCGCGTTCGACACCATCTACGCCGAGGGGCATCGCCGCTACGTGGAGAGCCTCTCCGCCTACGCGCGCCAGTTCCTCGGCCAGATGGAGAAGCCCGACGTCGACAGGGTCGACGGGCTTTCTCCCGCCATCTCCATCGAGCAGAAGACCACCGCGCGCAACCCGCGCTCCACGGTGGGCACCATGACCGAGATCTACGACTACCTGCGCCTGCTCTTTGCGCGCGCGGGAACTCCGCACTGTCCCACCTGCGGCCGCGTCATTTCCCAGCAGACCATCGCGCAGATCCAGGACCGCATCATGTCGTTCACGCCCGGCACGCGCGTGGCGATTCTGGCGCCGCTTGTGCGCGGGCGCAAGGGCGAGCACCGCAAAGTATTCGAGACCATCGAGAAGGAGGGCTTCGTGCGCGTGCGCCTCAACGGCGAGATCATCGACATCGAGAACGTGCCCGCGCTCGAGAAACAGAAGAAGCACGACATCGACGCTGTCGTCGACAGGCTCCAGGTCGATCCGAAAAATGCGCGGCGCATCGCGGACTCGCTGGAGACGGCGTCGCGCCTCACCGGCGGCACCATTAAAGTCCTGGCCGGCGCGGGCGCCAATCCCGACGAGCTCGTGTTCTCGCAGCAGTTCGCGTGCGCCTTCTGCGACGTGAGCTTCGGTGAGCTCTCGCCGCGGTTGTTCTCGTTCAACTCGCCCTACGGCGCGTGCACGGAGTGCGGCGGCCTGGGCACCCGGATGGACTTCAATCCCGCGCTGGTGGTGCCTGACGAAACGCTTACCCTGGACGGCGGTGCGCTGGCGCCGATGGGCAAGCTCAAGGGCGACTGGGGACGCTCGCAGCTCGAAGCGCTGGGACGCCACGCCGGTTTTGCGCTCGACGTGCCCTGGAACAAGCTCCCGAAGAAGGCACGCGACGCGATCCTCCACGGCATCGAGGAAGAAATCTCGGTGAAGATGGATTTCGCCAAGGTGCAGGGCGAGTATCGCACCGCATGGGAAGGCGTTATTCCGTGGCTGCGCCGCCGCTACAAGAGCACGTCGTCGGAGAGTGTGCGCTCGTGGATTGAAAGCTTCATGACCATCGAGCCATGACCCGCATGCAAGGGCGCGCGGCTCAAGCCCGAGGCGCTCGCCGTGCGCGTGGGCAAGCACACCATCGCGGAAGTGTGCGGCTGGGGAGTGTCGCGCGGGCTCTTCGAGCTCAATGCCATGAAGCTCGAGGGCAACGCCGCCATTATCGGCGCCCCCATCCTGCACGAGATCGTGTCGCGCATGAAATTCCTCGTCGACGTCGGGCTCGGCTATCTCTCGCTCGACAGGAGTGCCGCGACGCTCGCGGGCGGTGAAGCGCAGCGCCTGCGCCTCGCCACCCAGATCGGATCCAAGCTCATGGGCGTCCTTTATATACTGGACGAGCCGAGCATCGGACTCCACCACCGCGACAACGCGCGCCTGATCCGCACGCTCAAGGAGCTGCGCGACATCGGCAACTCGGTGCTCGTGATCGAGCACGACCGCGACACCATCCTGGCGGCCGACTACGTCATAGATCTGGGACCGGGTGCAGGAATACACGGGGGGTATGTCGTCGCCCAGGGCACGCCGGAGGAGATCCGGCGCATTCCTGAAAGTGCAACGGGACGATATCTCGATATGAAGGCTGCGTCTCCCCGGCGGGACGTTCGGGCCAGCCTTTTCCGTGACTTCGTCACGGTATTTCGCGCGCACGAGAACAATCTCAAGGATATCGACGTGTCGTTCCCGCTCGGTGTGTTCACATGCGTCACCGGTGTCAGCGGTTCGGGGAAGAGCACGCTCGTCAACGACATCCTGCACCGCGCGCTGCACCGCCACATCTACGGCGGCACCGAGCTTCCCGGCGTGCACGAGCGCATCGAAGGCATCGAGCGCATCGACAAGGTCATCGCCATCGACCAGTCACCCATCGGGCGCACGCCGCGCTCCAACCCGGCCACCTACACCGGTGTGTTCACGCCCATCCGGGATCTGTTTTCGCAGCTGCCGGAGGCACGCGCGCGCGGCTACAAGGTGGGACGCTTCAGCTTCAACGTGGAGGGCGGGCGCTGCGAAAAGTGCCAGGGCGACGGCATGATCAAGGTGGAGATGCACTTTCTCCCCGACGTTTACGTGACGTGTGAAGCGTGCAAGGGACGCCGCTACAACCACGAGACCTTGCAGATCACCTATAAAGGAAGAAGCATTGCCGACGTGCTCGACCTCTCGGTCGAAGCGGCGGTCGAGGTGTTCTCGAGCTTTCCGCTCATCCGGCGCACATGCGAGACGCTGACGTCGGTGGGGCTGGGCTATATCAAGCTCGGCCAGTCCGCCACCACGCTTTCGGGAGGCGAAGCGCAGCGCGTCAAGCTGGCCACGGAGCTCACCAAGCGTGCCACCGGCCGCACCATGTACATCCTCGACGAGCCCACGACCGGGCTCCATCACGAGGACGTCCGGATGCTGCTCGACGTGCTTAACAAGCTTGTGGAAAAGGGCAATACGGTGATTGTGATCGAGCACAATCCGGATGTAATATTGGCCGCCGATCACATCATTGACCTGGGGCCGGAGGGCGGGGAGGCAGGCGGGTACGTGGTGGCGACCGGATCTCCGTACGACATCATGCAGCGGGAGGAATCCCACACGGGAGCGATGCTCCGCGAGCTCGCGGGACGCCCGGAAGAAGCCCGTATCGAACCACGCAATGGCGCGGCCTGAGCAACGGGTGACCGGGCCGGCGGCAAGGCACGGCCGCATCACATTTCTATGACCCACAGACGCACACCATTATATGAGGCGCACCTCGCCGCAGGGGCCAAGATGGTCCCGTTCGCCGGCTTCGACATGCCGGTGAGCTACACAGGACTGATCGAGGAGCACACCGCCGTGCGCGAGCGCGTCGGGCTCTTCGATGTAAGCCACATGGGCGAATTCATCGTGTCGGGACCCGACACCTGGAAGTATCTCGACAGCGTTGTAACCAACGACTGCTCCAAGCTTCCCCCCGACGGCATTCTCTACACCGTGATGTGCCGCGAAGACGGCACCGCGGTGGATGATCTCCTGGTTTCCAGAATGGCGGATGACCGCGCGCTGGTCGTGGTCAACGCGTCCAACATCGACAAGGATTTCGACCACATGAAGTGGGTGGCGTCGAAGTTTCCGCGCAACCGCCTCGAGCTCCACAATGTCAGCGAGGAGTGGGCGCTCATCGCGGTGCAGGGCCCCAAGACGCGCGAGCTTCTGAAGGCGACACCGATGCTGGCGCCGATCCGCGACCAGATCGACAGCGTGGCGTACTACCGCTGGCGCGCGTTCGACGCGGACGGCCACAAGATGATCGCGTCGCGCACCGGCTACACCGGCGAGCTCGGATTCGAGATCTTCGTGACGCCGACACGGGCCCGCGAGCTGTGGGACCAGCTGATGGACGCGGGCAAGCAGTTCGGCGTGGCGCCGGCGGGTCTGGGCGCGCGTGACACGCTTCGTTTCGAAGCGTCGCTGTGCCTCTATGGCCACGAGCTCGACGACGAGACCACGCCGCTCGAGGCGGGACTCAACTGGCTCGTGAAGCTCGGCAAATCCGACTTCGTCGGTCGCGGCGCACTCGCGCACGAAAAAGAGAAGGGTCTCAAGAAGAAGCTTGTTGGCTTCGAGCTCGATGGACGCAACATCGCGCGCCAGGGCTACGCCATCATGCGCGGCGACGCCATGGTGGGCAAGGTGACGAGCGGGACCTACGGCCCCACGCTCAAGAAGAGCCTGTGCCTGGCGTACGTGGACGGCGACAGCGCCGAAGCGCCCGACCTGACCGTGCAGATCCGCGCGCACAACGTGCCCGCGAACCGCGTGACGATTCCGTTTTATCCCAGCAAGGCAAGAACGTAGCAAAGGAAGCACGATGGATTTCAAGAATGTTCGTTTCACGAAAGACCATGAATGGGTCCGCGCCGACGGTGGGGACGAGGTCTCGATCGGCATCACGGATTTTGCCGCGGGAGAGCTCGGTGACATCGTCTACGTCGAGCTGCCCAAAGTCGGCGCCGAGGTGAAGGCGGCGCAGTCGATGGGGACCATCGAGGCCGTGAAGACGGTGGCCGACCTCTTTGCACCCGTGTCGGGAGTTGTCAGCGCCATCAATGGCGCGCTCGAGCAGCACCCCGATCTCGTCAATCAGGATCCCTTCGGCGACGGCTGGTTCGTGCGCGTGAAGGTGAAAGACAAAAAGGAATTCGATGCGCTGATGGAGCGCGCTGCATATCAGACCATGATTGGAAAGTAGCAATGCCTTACACGTATCACACCGACGAAGATCGCAAAGCCATGCTGGCAGTCATCGGCGTCAAGTCCGAGGACGAGCTGATCGACGTCATTCCGGAAAAGTTTCATCTGCGCACGCTGCTCCCGATCGAAAAAGGGAAGACGGAGCCGGAGACGCTGCGCGCCATGGGAATCATCTCGCGTCAGAACCGGCCCGCGTCGCACATGGTGAGCTTTCTCGGCGGCGGTATCTACGAGCACACCGTGCCGTCGGTGGTGAACAACCTGGCGAGCCGTCCCGAGTTTGCCACCGCGTACACGCCCTATCAGCCCGAGGCCAGCCAGGGCACGCTGCAGGTGATCTTCGAGTTCCAGACCCACATCTCGCGTCTCACGCGGCTGCCGGTGGCGAACGCGTCCATGTACGACGGAGCCACCGCGCTCGCCGAAGCATGTTTGATGGCGTCGAAAATCACGCGCCGCGACGTCGTCCTGGTTCCGCAGGGTCTCAATCCCCGCTATCTCAAAGTCATCAAGTCGTACGTGACGGGGCAGAAGATCGAGCTGCGCACGCTGCCGGTGTCGCCGACCGGTGACATCGACGTAGTGTCGCTCAAGAAAGAGCTGAGCGACCGCGTGGCCGCCGTGGTGGTGCAGACACCGAACTACTTCGGCGCCCTCGAGCAGCCATGGCAGTATGAAAAAGAAATTCACGCCGCGGGCGCGCTGCTGGTCGCGAGTGTGGATCCCATCTCGCTCTCCATCCTGCGCCCGCCCGGCGAGTACAACGCCGACATCGCGGTGGGCGAGTGTCAGCCGCTGGGAAATTCGATGAGCTTCGGCGGACCGCTGGTGGGCTTCATGGCCTGCAAGCAGGATTACATCCGGCAGATGCCGGGACGCATCGTGAGCGCCACGCACGACGTCGACGGCAAGCAGGCCTTCGTGCTGACGCTGCAGACGCGCGAGCAGCACATCCGTCGCGAGAAGGCGACCTCCAACATCTGCACCAACCAGGGGCTCCTGGCGACGCGCGCCACCATCTACATGAGCCTGCTCGGCGAGCATGGGTTCACCGAGCTGGGCCGCGTGTGCCACGAGCGTGCGCGCAAGCTGGCCGCTGCCATCACCTCGTGCGAAGGCTTCTCGCTCAAGTACAGCGCTCCGTTTTTCCGCGAATTCGTGATCGCGTGTCCTGTCGACGCCGCCGCAGTGGTGGAGGCGGCGCGCAAGGAAGGCATTCTCGCCGGCATTCCGCTGGCGCGGTATTTCGGCGCCGCGGCGAGCCATCTGCTCCTCGTTGCCGTGACCGAGAAGAACCAGGACGAGGACGCGGACAAGTATTGCGACGTGCTCAAGCGCATGTCGCCGGCGAAGGTGGGGTCGAAGTGAGCACGCACGATTTTTCGCAAACCATCTACGGCAGGAGCCGTCGCGGCCGGCATGGCTATCACATCTCGTCGAAGCCCGTGGAGGCGCCGCGCGATATTCCGGCCGAATACCTGCGCGGCGAACGCATCGGGCTTCCCGAAGTGAGCGAGCCGCAGGTCATGCGCCATTACATCGATCTCTCTTCCAAGAACCATCACGTCGACAGGGATCTGTTTCCGCTTGGCAGCTGTACCATGAAGTACAACCCCAAGGTGAACGACGAAGTCGCCGCCATGCAGGGATTCGCCGGATTGCACCCGGAGCAGAGCGACGCCGATGCGCAGGGTGCGCTGCGCGTGATGCACGGGCTCGAGCGCCTGCTCGCCGCCGTGTCCGGCATGGACGCCGTCAGCGTGCAGCCCGCCGCCGGCGCGCAGGGTGAAATGCTGGGACTGCTTCTGGCGCGCGCGTACTTCGCCGATCGCGGCGAATCTCGTCACCGCGTGCTCGTGCCCGACTCGGCGCACGGCACCAATCCCGCCACCGCCACGGTGACCGGGTTCACGACGCAGACGTTTGCGTCGGGAAAAGACGGTCGCGTCGACCTCGACGTGTTGCAGAGCGTCCTCGACGATGACGTCGCGGTGCTGATGCTCACCGTTCCCAACACGCTCGGCCTGTTCGAGAGCAAGATCGCGGACATCGTGGAGATGGTCCACAAGGCGGGCGGCCTGTGCTACATGGACGGCGCCAACATGAATGCGCTCATGGGCCAGGCGCGACCGGGGGACTTCGGTTTCGACATGATGCACTTCAACCTGCACAAGACGTTCTCGACGCCGCACGGCGGCGGCGGTCCGGGCTCGGGTCCGGTGGCATGCCGCTCGCACTTGGAACCGTTCCTGCCCGTGCCGCGCGTGGTGGAGAGCGAAGGCAAGTTCCACCTCGAGTACAACCGCCCGCAATCCGTGGGCGCGCTGCACTCGTTCTTCGGGAACTTCGGCATCTACCTGCGCGCGTACACGTACATCATGCGCCTCGGCTCCGACGGCATTCGACGCGGCAGCTCGACGGCCATTCTGAACGCCAACTATCTGGCCGCCCGCATCGCGGACAAGTATCCGATTCCGTACGGCAAGCGCTGCATGCACGAGTTCGTGGCGAGCGGGGAAGCGCTCAAGGAGCAACACGGCGTGCGCACGCTCGACGTGGCCAAGCGCCTGCTCGATTTCGGATTCTACGCACCCACGGTGTACTTCCCGCTGACGGTTCCGGAAGCGCTCATGGTCGAGCCGACGGAAACCGAGAGCAAGGAGACGCTGGATCGCTTCGCGGATGCGCTGCTCGAGATTGCGCGCGAGGCGGAGACGACCCCGGATGTGCTGCACGAAGCGCCCACGCGCACGCCGGTGCGCCGTCTCGATGAGACGTCGGCCAATCGCAGCCCGGTGATCACCGTCCCCATGGTGTAGAGCGTGGCGAGCGATTTGGGCTCGCCCGCTCGGTCAGACACTTGTCCAGGCGGATCGACACAGCGTGTCGAAACGGCCGGATCCTCGCCCGGGGAATGCCCATCTGCAGCGGGCTGCGGATTCCCTCGCGGGTCGACCCAAATCGCTCGCTCGTGCGGACGACCTGCTACAATACCAGCCATGGCCGCGCTCGTTTTGCGCCGGGTTCTCAACGCGATCGTGCTCGTGGCGATCACGATCACGCTCACCTTCGTCGTTCTTCATATTATTCCGGGTGATCCGCTCGCGCATTATGTCGAGCCCGGCACCAGTCCGGCCGACATCGCGCGCATGCGCACGTCACTCGGACTCGATCGTCCGCTGCCTGTGCAGTACCTCGACTGGGTGCGCCGCTCACTCACCGGCGATTTCGGCGTCAGCATTCTCCACCAGCGCCCGGTGCTCGATCTCATCCGCGAGACGCTGCCGCGCACGCTGTTGCTCACGACACTCGCGCTGTGCGTGCAAATCGGACTCGGCGTCGCCATGGGTGCCTTCGCGGCGCGGCGGCGTTTCCGGCGCGGCGACGGCGTCGCCTCCACCGCGGCCGTGCTGCTTTATTCGATTCCGCCCTTCTATCTTGCGTATCTTCTGATCACATGGTTTGCGGTTGACCACACGTGGCTTCCCACCGCCGGCATGCACTCACCCGCCGGCGCATCCGCGATGGATACGGCGCGGCACCTGGTATTGCCTGTGTTCGTGCTCGGCGTGGCGGGCGCGGCCGGTTTTGCGCGCTTTGTCCGGGGAAGCCTGATCGATGCCCTCGCGGAAGACTACGCGCGCACCGCGCGCGCCAAGGGGCTCGACGAAGCGGCCGTCCTGTGGAGGCACGCGTTCCGCAATGCGCTGCCGGTGTTGATCACCGTGGCGGGACTCAGCGCGCCGTTCCTGCTCGGCGGCGCTGTCGTCGTGGAGGCAGTGTTCGCGTGGCCGGGCATGGGCTCGCTGATGGTGGAATCGGTGGGCGCGCGCGACGAT
The DNA here is from genome assembly GCA_035279765.1 of Candidatus Krumholzibacteriia bacterium. Taxonomy (GTDB): domain Bacteria; phylum Krumholzibacteriota; class Krumholzibacteriia; order WVZY01; family JAKEHA01; genus JAKEHA01. The sequence continues at coordinate 8,446 of DATEHD010000067.1, forward strand.
CCGACCGTGCTCGCCATCACGCTGCTGGGCGCGGTTCTCGTCATCGCCGGCAACCTGGCGGCGGATCTTGCCATGTTGCGCGCCGATCCGCGCGCGGTGGATGCGGATGGAGGCGGTGCGTGAGCGCGCGCCAGGCAGAAATTTCCCGCTCCGCTCCGGGGGTGACACAGCGCGCCGCCAGGCGTTCCGTGGTTGGCGTCGTTTTTGCAGCGCTGGCTGTCGTTTATGCCGTTGCGTTGATTTTGTCCGCACGGTCGTGGGGCCGTTTCACGGCGTTCGAAGCCGTGACGGCGGTCGCATTCGGCGCATTGCTCGTCATGCTGGCGTGGTGGTCGCGCGGGACCAACCCGTTGCGCGCACCGCTGCGCACACGCTTCGGCGCGAACCGCGCCGCCGTTGCGGGACTGGTGGCGCTGACCGCGCTGGCTGCCATCGTGGTGCTGGCACCGGTCGTAAGCGGCGATCCGTACGAAATGGGCGCGGGCGCGCGCTACGCTCCGCCGGGCGCGGAGCACGTGCTGGGCACGGACCGCTTCGGACGCGACGTGTGGTCGCGCGTGGTGCACGGCGGGCGTATTTCGCTGGCGCTGTGCATCGCGTCGGTGGCGCTCGCGACTCTGCTTGGTGTGCTCGTCGGCGCGCTCTCGGGAATGTCGCGGCGCGCTGTCGACAATGTGCTGATGCGCTGGGTGGACGGAATGCTCGCCTTCCCGCGCATCCTGTTGCTCCTCGCCGTCGCCGCGCTGGCGCGGCCCGGAGCGCTCACCCTGGGGCTCGCGCTGGCGGCGACGGGCTGGATGGGAATTGCGCGCATCGTGCGCGGAGAGATCCGGCGCGTGCGCAGCCGCGAATTTGCCGAAGCGGCGGTGGCGGCGGGAGTGGGGAAGATGGGACTTGTGTGGCGGCATTTGTTGCCGCACACGATCGGGCATGTCGCGATTGCCGCGACACTCAATGCCGGTGCGGTGATCCTGCTCGAGTCGTCGCTCTCGTTTCTCGGCTTGGGGCTTCAGCCGCCGATGCCGAGCTGGGGTGCCATGGTGTTCGAAGGCAGAGACGCGCTCACGAGCGCGTGGTGGGTGAGCGCGGCGCCCGCCCTCGCGATTACAATCGCGGCGGCGTCGCTCAATCTCGTGGGTGACGGCCTGCGGGACGCATTCGAAACGCGCGGCACGCCGCACGCATGAACGCAGAACAGGAACTGGTTGCTGATTTCAATGGTTGAGACGTACGATCGACGCATGTCAGGAACGCGCGGCAACACCGGCGCACAGCCGGTGAACGACAATCCCTCCGCGACCGACTTGCTGCTCGAGGTGAAGAACCTCGCGGTGAGCTTCGACACGCCGGAAGGACGCGCGCGTGCCGTCGACGACACCAGCTTTTCCATCCGGCCCGGCGAGACGCTCGGGCTGGTGGGCGAGAGCGGTTGCGGCAAGACTGTCAGCGCGCTCGCGCTGATGCGCCTCATCCAGACGCCGCCCGGCCGCATCGAGGGCGGGCAGATTCTCTTCAAGGGCACCGACCTCCTGCAGCTTCCCGAGCGCGACATGCGCAAGATCCGCGGCAACGAGATCTCGATGGTGTTCCAGGAGCCGATGACGAGCTTGAACCCGGTGTTCACGTGCGGATACCAGGTGGAAGAAGCGGTCGTGCTGCACCAGAAACTCTCGAAGCGCGAAGCGTACGAGCGCACGCTCGAGATGCTCTCCATGGTGAAGATTCCGGATCCCGCGCGCGTCGCCAAATCGTATCCGCACCAGCTCTCGGGCGGCATGCGCCAGCGCGTGATGATTGCGATGGCGCTGTCGTGCAACCCGAGTCTGTTGATTGCCGACGAGCCGACCACCGCGCTCGACGTGACCATCCAGGCCCAGATCATCGATCTGTTGCTCTCGCTGCAGGAGCAGCTGGGCATGGCCATCCTGATGATCACACACGACCTCGGCGTCATCGCGGAAACCTGCCGCCGCGTGATCGTGATGTACGCCGGCAAGGTGATGGAAGTCGCGAGCACGCAGGATCTGTTCAACGATCCGCGCCACCCGTATACGATGGGGCTGCGCGAATCGATCCCCAGCCTGGCGACGCGCGGCGAGCGCCTGAAGGTGATCCCGGGCAAGGTCCCCGATCTCCTCGATCTGCCGCGCGGATGCCGCTTCTCCGACCGCTGCAAGTATGCGGAGTACCGCTGCGACAACGAAAACATTGCGCTGCGCGACGTGAGCCCCGGCCATTCCATCCGCTGCTGGAAGGACGTGCACCGTGGCTGACACGATGTTTGAAACCAAACCGGCGGCAGAGCCGGAGTCGGGGCAGAACAGCGCGCTCCTGCGCGTCGAGAATCTGACCAAGTACTACCCGATCCGTCGTGGTGTGCTCTCGCGCGTCGTCGGAAACGTCAAAGCTGTCGACGGAGTGAGCTTTGAAGTGAAGCGCGGCGAAACGCTCGGCCTGGTGGGCGAGAGCGGCTGCGGCAAGACCACGCTGGCGCGCGCCATCCTGCGGCTGACCGAAGTCACCGCCGGCGAGGTCTACTTCGACAACATTCCGGTGCTCTCGCTCAAGCCGCACGAGATGCGGAGCCTGCGCAAGCGCATGCAGGTGGTCTTCCAGGATCCTTACGGCTCGCTCAATCCGCGCCTCACCGTGGGCAGCATGATCGCCGAAGCGGTGAAGATCCACCGCCTCGCCCAGGGAGACGCAGTCCGGCAGCGCGTGGCGGAGCTGCTCGATCGTGTCGGCATTCCGGCGGAGCACATGAGCCGCTACCCGCACGAGTTCTCGGGCGGCCAGCGCCAGCGCATCGGCATTGCGCGCGCGCTCGCCGTGAATCCCGACCTTGTGATCGCCGACGAGCCGGTGAGTGCCCTCGACATGTCGATCCAGGCGCAGATCATCAACCTGCTCAAGGATCTGCAGGACGCGCTCGGGCTCACGTACCTCTTCATCGCCCACGACCTCGGCGTCGTGGAATACATCAGCGATCGCGTGGCGGTGATGTATCTCGGGCGCATCGTGGAGATCGCGCCGGCCCCCGAGCTCTACAAGTCGCCGCAGCATCCGTACACGCAGGCGCTCCTCTCCGCCGTCCCCAGCATCGATCCGTCGAAGCGGAAGAAGCGCATTCTGCTCCCCGGCGACGTGCCCAGCCCCGCCAACGTGCCGAAGGGTTGCGCCTTTCACACGCGCTGTCCGCACGCCATGTCGATCTGCCGCGAGCAGACGCCGCCCCTCAAGGAATACGAGGCGGGGCATCGCACGGCGTGCTGGCTGTACGAGAAATAAGATTCGTTGTTGACGGAGCGCTTGACGCGCTCCTATATTGCCCGCGAATCCCACAACGAGAGCGTCGCGTTCGATCCACAACGCGGCACGGAAGAAATACCCCACACGACGTTGATCCCCGGTAGCGGACGCCCCGCCCTCGGCCGCCGGTTTCCCCACACACGAACATTCGGACCCCACACGACGATGCGCCGACCACGCGACGTCGCGCGCGCAACCGACAAGGGGTTCGCTCATGCTGTCATGCTTCCGCCGCTTGTGTTTTGCGGTCCTGGCGATTCTGTCCGCACCCACCATGCTCTTCGCGCAGACGGGAACCATCACCGGAAAGGTGACGTCGATCGATGGCAAGGCGCTGGGCTACGCCACCGTGCTCCTGGAAGGCGCGGGCGGCACCAATGCAGACGGAACCGGCGTGTACCGGCTCGCGGTGCCGCCCGGTTCCTACAAGATGACCATTTCGCTGATGGGGTATCACAGCGTCACGGCGACCGTGGTTGTCGACATGCACGCGACGGTGAAGCAAGACTTTCAGCTCGCGGTGAGCCCGATACCGATCAGGAACATCATCATCACCGCCGACCGGCCGCTTGTCGACAAGGGGGGCAGCGAGCAGCGAAACCACGTGAGTCGCGAGCGAGGGCTCGACGCTCCTGTGGACGACCTCAAGGACATCATCGGCCTCACGAACGGCATTGTGAAAACCGGGGACGAATTTCACGCACGCGGCGGGCGCGCGGACGAGAACCGCATCCAGATCGACGGCGTGAACATTGACAACCCGCTCAACGGCAGGAGTGTGGACGTCGGCATCATGGCGACGTCGGACGCGGAAATCGTCAC
>DATEHD010000068.1:0-4319 GCA_035279765.1 Candidatus Krumholzibacteriia bacterium
CGCGGTCATTTATCGCACTTCGCTTTGCAACGGGCGCATCTCGCATTCTCATGCAGCCACTTCAGCGCGTGAGGACGCCTCTTCCTTACCCATGATGACTCATCCTGCGTGGATTCGAACTTGCTGTTGCGCGGGTAATCCACGGGAGGAGAAATCATGCATCTTCCGCTCCGCGTCCGAGCGGCGTGCGCGCTGTTTGCGCTCGTCAGTCTTGCGGGCTGCCTGGTCGGACCAGTGCCCGAAGATCCGCTGCTCAGGAAGAACAGGCATCATAAGCAGCAGCCCCCCGACACAACTGTGGTGCCGCCGGATACGACCCATACGCCGCCGCCACCGCCTCCGCCGCCCCCTCCTCCGCCGCCCCCGCCTCCGGGTGACGTGAGCAATGGGCTGTTGTCGAACCTCAGTCCGCTGGGCACGCTGTATGAGCCCGCGGACAACTGGTGGAATCTCCCGGTGACCAATGCGCCGGTCGATCCCAACAGCGCCGCGATTGTGGCGACCATCCAGAGTTACGAGGGGACACAGGGCCGGCTGCACCCGGACTTCACGCCGAGCTACGGCATTCCCTACGCGATCGTGGACAACACGACGCCGCTGGTTCGCGTATCGCTCGGCAATACGAGCGAAAGTGACGCCGGTGCTCCGGGCGCTCCCGCCGGTTATCCGATTCCCGCTGCGGCCGCGAGCAACGCGCGCTACATCGAGAATTCCGGCGGCACGGACGGCGACCGTCACATGCTGCTCTACAACCGCGATACACGCATGGCGTTCGAGCTCTCGTACGTATCGTACTCCGGCGGCCAGTGGTCGGCGGGCTACGGCGCGGTATTCAAGCTCAACTCCAACTACCGCCGTCCGGATGGGTGGACCTCGACGGACGCGGCAGGTTTGTGCGTGCTCGCGGGCCTCGTCCGCTGCGACGAAGTCTTCGGCACCGAGCCGATCCGACACGCGATTCGCTGCTCGATCAAGCGCACCAACCGCTATGTGTGGCCTGCCTCACATACCGGAGCAACGGACTCCGGTGCGCCGCCGCTCGGAATGCGTCTTCGACTCAAAGCGTCGAAGGACATCTCGGGCTATCCACCGGAAATCCGTCGCATCTTTCAGGCGATGAAGGATTACGGTTTGATCGTCGCGGATCGTGGCGGAAACATGTACGTGCAGGGCACGATGGATTCGCGCTGGGACAACAATGTCCTCAATCCTGCCTTCCATAGCCTGCATGTCAGCGACTTCGAAGTGATCAAGCTGGGCTGGCAACCGACTTCCTGACCGGTTGCATGACGGCGCAGTGGTGGAGCCGGAAACGGCTCCACCGCTGCCGCATCGCGTGGCGCGCGCCACGTTTCGCGCTCAAGCAGTCGTTAGACATCTCGACGCCACGTCGTGAATCCTGTCGGGCGCATCCTGATTTTGAAGCCGCACACTTGCTTAATCAAATACGAGTGTACATCCTTCTCCCGAGACCGACTCATGTAGTGCTCTTCAATGCGGCTCTCCCAGACAACACCCGCGTCGCCCTGAGTTAGTCCCTTGCGGACTTTCTTTGTCGAGCATCAGTCGTTCCCTGCGTTTCGCCGGTGGCTCGTGACGAAATCCGCTTCTTCGCGCACGCGTTCGCGCGAAGAAGCAAGCCCAAGGGAGACAACTCATGCGTGTGCCGTTCCGCGTCCTGATCCCGTTCTTCGTTCTCATCCTGTTCGTGTTCAGCGGCTGTCTCGAGGACCCGGTAATGCCGGCGAGCCCGGCGTATGTCACGCCACCCAGCCTGCATCCGCTGAGCGATTCGATGGCGGCCCCGATCGACACGATATCGCACGGTGAGCCCGGCGACTCGCTGATCCCACCGCCGGCCAGCGCACCGGGTGAGCTCGAGCAACCCGGTGGGAAACATCGTCCCGATCCTCTCGATCCGCCGTCGCCTCCGGAGCCGCACTCGGGCCATGTCGAACTCGGCCTGCTTTCGGATCTCACATCGCTCGGCACGCTCTACTCGGCCGAGGACAACTGGTGGAACCTGGAGGTCGACAACGCGCCCGTCGATCCCAACAGCGACGACATCATCGCCACCATCGAGAGCTATGAAGGAACCCGGGGGAGAGTGCATCCCGACTTCACGCCCAGGTACGGCATTCCCTACTGCGTGGTGGGTGATGAGACGCCGCGCGTGGATGTGGAGATGCGCAACACTCGCGAGAGCGATACCAGCGATCCGGACGGCGTCTCCGGTTATCCCATCCCCGCGGCGGCGATCACCGACAGTCGTTACATCGAAAATAGCGGCGATGATTCGGGCGATCGCCATCTGCTGATCTACGATCGCGACACCCGCACGGTGTTCGAGCTCTCGTATGCCCAATATGTGGGTGGAAAATGGACAGCGGGCTACGGCGCCATCTTCAAGGTGGATTCAAATTATCGCCGCCCCGACGGCTGGACCTCCACCGATGCAGCGGGCCTGTGCGTGCTGGCGGGCCTCGTGCGCTACGACGAAGTGTACGGGCCGGAGCCCATCCGCCACGCGATCCGCGTCTCTCTCAAGCGCACCAACGGGTATGTGTGGCCGGCATCCCACGAAGGGGCCAACGATACCAATGCGCCGCCGCTGGGAATGCGCCTTCGCCTCAAGGATTCGGTCGATCTCTCGGAATTCCCCCCCGAGATGAGAAAGATTTTCCAGGCCATGAAGACCTACGGCCTGATCGTCGCGGACCGAGGCGGCAACATGTACGTGCAGGGCACGATGGACGGGCGCTGGGACAACGGCATGATCAATCCCGCGTTCCACAGTCTGCGGGCAAGTGATTTCGAAGTGATCCAGCTGGGTTGGAGGCCGACGTCGTAGCGTTGGCAGCAGACGGCGCCGGTCAAGTGAAGGGGGCTTCACTGCCGGCGCCGTTTTCTTTTTTCAGCGTGGAGAGCCCGCATCTGTGATGCCGCCCACACTTCGCTTCCGTGATGCATTACTCCGATTCCTGATTTCTTGTCGACAATCCTTAATGAAGCGTAAATGTTGTTGCGTAGGGAAAGCATCCGAATGCATTCTTGCCCTACAGCGACTCACGGGGTGCCCCTGTATGTGTAGTTCGTAATTGCCTCGCCCTGTGGTAGACAGCAGCCCCCCGGTCTAGAGATCCCTTCACCCGGAGTCGCTTCCAAAGAAGAAGGCCTGTGGTCCTCGTGATCACGCCTCGCCGCGTGATGTAGACGCACCTGCCATGCGCGAGAACGCATGGCACCTCGCGTCGCATTGCGCCCCGGGTCGCCCCCGGCCGTTTGCCGTGCTCACTGCTGTCACCAAACGGGAGGCTACTCCAATGCAGCACCGATTCGTCCGCGCATTCCTCGCGGCGCTCGCGTTTGCGACCGCCGGATGCGCTCACGATCCCCCCACGTCGCCCGACTCGCCCCAGAACATCGCCAATTTGTCCGCCGTGAACGAAGTGTCCGACATTGCCGCCACCACGGGGCTCCTCGGTGACATCTCAGATCTCGGCCCCTTGTACGTACCGACGGACAACTGGTGGAATCGCGACGTGACCAATGCTCCGCTCGATCCCAGCAGTACCACCATCGTCGCCAACGTGGCGGCATATGAAACCACCGGCGGCCGCCTGCAACCCGACTTCGGCTCCGTCTATGGCATGCCGTATGTCGTGGTCGACGGCACCACGCCGCTCGTGCCGGTGTCCTTCGCTTATCCGAGCGAAAGCGATGCGGGCGCTCCCATCAGTCCGGCGGGATATCCGATTCCAACGGCGGCCACCACCAACGTCCGCTATCTGGAGGAACAGGGCGTTGCGGGGAGCAATCGTCACCTTCTCATCTATGACAAATCGCGCCGCATGGCTTTCGAGCTGTTCAACGCCGCCTATGTAAATGGCGCATGGACGGCGGGTTCGGGCGCGGTTTTTCTGACAAGCATCAACTATCGCCGCCCCGAGGGCTGGACTTCCGCGGATGCAGCCGGCCTGTGCATCACCGCGGGGCTCGTGCGTTACGACGAAGCGTACGGACCCAATCCGATCCGCCACGCACTGCGCTGCACAATTCGTCAGGTCAACGGATTCGTGTTCCCCGCGTCGCACAGCGGCACCGCCGATGCGGCCGGTTATCCGCTGGGAATGCGCTTCCGCTTGAAGTCCTCGGTCAATATTTCCGGTTACCCGGCACCGGTGCAGAAGATCTTCCAGGCGATGAAGACCTACGGTGTCATCGTGACCGATCGCGGCAGCAACATGTTTGTCCAGGGCACCATGGATTCGCGCTGGGACAGCACCGTTTTGAATAACGCGTTCCACTCGCTGCACGTG
>DATEHD010000069.1:0-5137 GCA_035279765.1 Candidatus Krumholzibacteriia bacterium
CACCCGGCGAGGGATTGTCGGCGCGCTGGCAGGTGTCGACAGCCGGTGGAACGCGGCCGCGCTGGCGCGGCGATTCCCGCGAAATCTACTACAATCGACAGGACGGCATGGTTATGGCGGTGTCGGTGAGCGTCGAAGGCAACGTGTTGCACGCGTCGGGAGAACAGGCGCTTTTCCAGGCCTTCCAGCGCGTCGACGGCCAAACCATGGAAGCGAGTCCCGACGGACAATCGTTCATCATCAATACGCTGGGCGGCGATGAAGCGGAGCCGCTTGCTGTCGTGACCAACTGGATGCAGACTCTGAACTCGCGATAGCCATGACGCTGAATCCCGGAACCAAACTCGGTCCCTACGAAATCCTCTCGCCGCTCGGCGCGGGGGGCATGGGCGAGGTGTATCGCGCGCGCGACACGCGCCTCGGCCGCGAAGTGGCGATCAAGGTGCTGCCGCAGCATCTCTCGTCCAACAGCGAAGTGCGCGCCCGCTTCGAGCGCGAAGCGAAAACAGTCTCCGCGCTCAATCATCCTTATATATGTGTGCTCTATGACGTCGGCCGGGAAGGCTCGACCGACTACCTCGTGATGGAGTTGATCGAGGGCGAGACGCTGGCGCATCGCATCGCGAAAGGACCGCTTCCGGTTCCCGAGGTATTGAAGATCGGCGCGCAGATCGCCGACGCGCTCGACCGCGCGCACCGCGCGGCTGTCGTGCACCGCGATTTGAAACCGGGCAACGTGATGCTCACGCGCAGCGGCGCCAAGCTCATGGACTTTGGTCTCGCGCGTGCCACCGGGCTCGCCGGACCGCGCAGCGGGAGCAACGCCGCGGACATGACGCACTCGCCCACGGTGGCGCAGCCGCTCACGGCGGAAGGTTCCATCGTCGGAACATTTCAGTACATGGCGCCGGAGCAGCTCGAAGGGCGCGAGGTGGATGCGCGCACGGACATCTGGTCCTTGGGTTGCGTGCTCTACGAAATGGCGACTGCGAAGCGCGCCTTCGAAGGCGAGACGCAGGCGAGTCTCATCTCGTCGATCATGCGCGACGAACCGCGGGCGATGAGCGATCTCGCGCCGCTCTCGCCGCCCTCGCTCGAGCGTCTCGTGAAGCAGTGCATGGCCAAGGATCCGATGGATCGCTGGCAGACCGCGGGCGATGTGCGTCGCGAGCTGGAGTGGATTGCGAACAGCTCGACGCAGCACACAGCACCCGCCGTGGTGCGCCGGCGCAACCTGCGCCGCAGCGCGATGGGCTGGATCGCCGCAGCCGTCATCGCATCGGCCGCTGCCGCGTACATTCTTGGCCCGGGTGCACACAAGCCGGCCCCGGCGCCCTTGATGCGCTTCTCGATCGACAACCCGCCGGGCAACGTGCTGGCCACGCCGGCGGAAATGGCGCTTTCACCCGACGGCACCATGCTTGCGTTCGTGGCGTACGACAGCTCGGGCACGGCCCACGTGTTTGTCCGCCCGCTCGCCAGCGCGCAGTCGCGCATGCTTGTCGGCACCGACAAGGCCTCGCTTCCGTTCTGGTCACCCGACAGCCGTGCGCTGGGCTTTTTTGCATCCGGAAAACTGTTCAAGATGGCCATCGATGCCAGCGCACCGACGGCCTTGTGCGATGCTCCCGATGCGCGCGGCGGGTCGTGGTCGCCCACCGGTGTCATCGTGTTCGCCCCCAATAACCAGGGGCCGATTGCGCGCGTTTCCGCCAACGGTGGCGACGCGACGCCCATCACCACTCTCGACGCCCAACGTGGCGAGCGCGGGCATCGGTATCCGCAGTTTCTCCCCGACGGAAAACGGTTTCTCTACGTCGCCGTCGGATCCGGCGACAAGGTCAGCACGTATTGCGCGTCCGTCGACGGTGGCAAAGCGAGCGAGGTGTGCCAGGCCGGATCGGACGCGGTATGGGCTGCGCCGGGTTATCTCCTGTTCCTCGACAGCGGCGTCAACTCGCTGCAACGCCGCTTGCTCGCCCAGCGCGTCGATGCAAGCCTGCATGCCGTGGGTGACCGCGAATTGATCGTCGATCCCGTGAGCTCGGAGAATTTTGGCTACGGTAATATTACCGCCGACGCGCATGGGACGCTGGTGGTCGAACACTGGAGCGCCGCACACGCACGACTCGAATGGCGCAACGGTCTCGACGGAACACGTTTGGGAACCGCTGTCGACGACATCTCTTTCGATGCCGCCACGCTATCACCCGACGGCACCCGGCTCGCGTATGCCGGCGTCGATCCCACCGACGTCTTCGTCCTCGATTTGCAGACGCACGTCACGACGCGTCTCACTTTCGAGAACCGGCGCATCACGTCCATCGTCTGGTCTCCTGATCAGAAGCGTATCGCGTTTTCGCGCCTTTCGCAGGCACGCGGCTGGCAGGTCTACACCAAGAACACCGACGGCAGTGGTGTGGACTCGCTCCTGTTCCGCGGACCGGCGATGTTCAACGACGCCACCGACTGGTCGCGCGACGGACACTGGCTCGTCGCCCAGTGCGCGGACTCGAGCGGAGAGCGCGACATGTGGAAAATCGATGTCGCAAGCGGCAAGGCCTCGGTGTACCAGCGCACCCCGGGCCAGGAGCAGCAGGGCTCGCTCTCGCCGGATGGAAAATGGCTGGCATACGTTGTCAACGAGGGTGACCAGCCCTCGGTGTACGTGCAGTCGTTCCCGTCTCCCGGTGTGAAGTACCAGCTCACGGTCCGGGACGCGGCGGGGACCGTCTGGAATGAGAACGGCACGGCACTGTTTATCGGTTGTCGCGACGGCTCCGTTTACCAGGTTCCCGTTGTCACCGAAGGCGGGTTCCGCCAGGGCACCATTCGGCGGCTGTACCGGCTTGGACCCACCGATCAGTTCATCGGCATAACGAAGGACAAGTTCCTGATCGGGGTTGCCAAGGATCTGTCGGCGCTCTCGCGCCTGGAGATCGTGCTCAACTGGACGCAGCTTCTGCAGCACCAATAGAACGAACGGACGTCACCATGCGAGCATTCAGGATTTTTTTCGCTGCGCACGTGGCGCTGCTGATCGTACCCGCTCTGGCGTGTGCCACCATCACGCCGGAAGCCAAAGCGGTGATCGATCGTTATTTCGAAGCCGCAGGTGGGCGCAGTGCCTGGGACAAGAAGCGCGTCGTGCATTTCACGGGCTCGCTCACGGCGTATGGAATGCAGGGCACCATCGAAGGCTGGCGCAAGGGTCCGGACAAGGAGGCGAATGTCGCCGTGGTGGGTCCGTTCACCATTCGTGACTGGGCCGACGGCAACCGCATCACGCGTACCGACCCGAGTGGAAAGCTCGTGCGTGTCGACGGGAAAGAGCTGGAGGACGCCATCGGCGGTGTGTGGTTCGACAACGATTGCTGGCTTCAGAGCGACCAGGGTGGCGGCAGCATCGCGGTGGCGCGCGCCATGACCGATTCGTCGAAAACAGTCACCGTGCTCGAAGTGCAGCCACCCTCGGGCCGCAAAGCGTACCTCGAGTTCGACCGAAAAACCGGGCTGGTGGTTCGTTCGCGCACGCGCCGCGACCAGGTCGACATCGTTGCCAGCAATTCCGATTTTCGCAAGGTGGACGGCTGGACAACGGCGTTCAAGACGGTGCAGGAAGTGCCGGGTATGCCCGCCAACACCGTGACGATCCAGGTCGAGCACGTCGATTTTCCGGCTGACAACCCCGATGAGCGCTTCGCGCCGCCCTCGACATCGGAATCAGGTCTCACCTGGCTCAAGACGAACGGCACGGCACACATTCCGTTTCAGTACATCGGGCGTCATGTATGGTTGCGCGTCGCGATCAACGGCGGAGCCCCCGCGGATTTCATGTTCGACACGGGTGCCAGCGTGTCTGTCATCGACAGCACGTACGCAGCGGCGATCGGACTCAAGACGTCCGGCAGCATACAGGCCATGGGCGGCGCGTCGTCGTCGGGACGCGCGTCATTCGGCACGCTGGACGTGCTGCGTGTGGTGTCTTCCGACCAGGAGGGTGTCGAGCTCCACGGCTTGAAGGTGGCGGTGATCAACGTCAACCAGATGATGCAGCCGTTTTTCTTCCGCCCGTGCGCGGGCATTGTCGGGTTCGACGTCATTGGACAACTCATTACGCGCATCGACTTCGATAAGAGCGAGATCACCTTTGTTGACCCGCAGGCATTCAAGTACGACGGGAAGGGCACGGCACTGCCCATGACGCTCGCCGGCGGCGTGCCGACGGTGAACATCAAGGTGGACGGCGCCTACGAAGGCGGGGCGCGCGTCGACATCGGAAGCGATTCCGTGCTCGATCTTCACACGCCCTTCGTCAAAAAGAACGACCTCCTGGCAAAGGTGGACAAGAGCATCGTCACGGCGCACGGCGGGGTGGGCGGAATGTTCGAGAGCCGCCTGGCGCGCATGAAGTCGATTGAGATCGGTCCTTACCGGATTGCGGAGCCGCTGGTCGGGCTCTCCAGCACCGATCAGGGCGTGCTGGCGAGTGAAGACTACGCCGGCAACATCGGTAACGGCTTGCTCGAGCGTTTCATCGTGACGCTCGACTACGAACGCCGGCAGCTCTGGCTCGAACCCGGCGCCCGGTATGCCAAGCGCGACCACCTCTCGATGCTGGGCGTCCAGTTTGCCAAAGTGGGCGACGATTTCCGCGTGGCACAGGTGCTGGAGGGCTCGGCGGGCGAACACGCCGGTCTCGTGGTGGGGGACACTGTCACCATGATCGACGGCCGTCCCGTGACAGCGATGGATCGTGAGGCGCTCGACAGGCAGTTCGAGAACGGGAAGCCGGGCACCAAGGTCGCCATCACCGTTATCCGCGACGGCAAACCGAAAAAGCTAACCGCAAAGCTCAAAGACACCCTGTAGACCGGGCCGGAACCCGCCGCGCCGGGTGGAATGGTGTGGCGCGTTCAGGCGTCACTCCTATAATCTGGTGCTTCACGTGAGCCTTTCCCCCGGAACCAAACTCGGTCCCTACGAAATCGTTTCGCCCCTCGGCGCGGGCGGCATGGGCGAAGTGTATCGTGCCCGCGATACGCGCCTCGGCCGCGACGTCGCGGTGAAGGTGCTGCCGCAGCATCTCTCCGCGAACGCCGAAGTGCGCGCACGCTTCGAGCGCGAAGCCAAGACA
>DATEHD010000070.1:0-2979 GCA_035279765.1 Candidatus Krumholzibacteriia bacterium
CGCGGATAGCCAGAGCCGTCCCACTTCTCGTGGTGGCAGTACGGAATGTCGAGCGCGTTGCGCAGGTACGCGATGGGGCGCAGGAGCTCGTACGCGTAGGTGGGATGACGGCGCATGAGCACCCATTCCTCGTCGGTGAGCGGGCCCGGCTTCAATAATATGTGGTCGGGGACACCCATCTTGCCGATGTCGTGCAGGAGCGCCCCCCAGCGCACATTCTGAATCTCCTCGGAGGGGACGCCGGCCTTGCGCGCCAGCTTCACGCAGAGATCGGTCACGCGCAGCGTGTGACCCTCGGTTTCCTTGTCGCGCAGGTCGAGCGCGCGCGACCATCCTTCGATGGTGGTGTCGTACGCCAGGCGCAGGTCGAGGTGCGAGCGCTGGAGCTCCTCGAACATGCGCCCGGCCTCGATCGCCATCGACGCCTGTCCGGCGACGGTTTCAAAATAGTCGATCCAGTCGTGGTCGGCGCTGAAAGGCGTGTCAAAGGTGATCGTGAACACGCCGATGAGCTGTCCCTTGGCGAGCAGCGGCGTGGCATAGATGGCGCACACGCCGGCGGGGAGGGAGGGCGCCACGCCCTGCGCCACGGTGTCGGCGACAGCCACCGTGCTGCGCTCGCGTCCCGCCCTGCCGATGATGTCGTCGCTGATATGCACCGCATCGTGACGCGAGGTGGTTCCGGACGTGGCCGCTGTCTCGAGCATGAGCGAATCGTCGTTGAAGTAGCGGATGCAGGCACCCTGGCCGCGAAGCCGCGCGCGCGCTTCCTCGAGCACCGTGCGCAGCGTGAAGGAGATGTCTGTCGTGCTGAGAATCGCGAGGTCGATCGCGCGCAGCGAGTGCAGGCGGTCGAGCTGATTGCGCATGTTGATCTCGGCCAGCTTGCGTTCCGTCATGTCGATCGACACGATAAAGATGCCCTCGGGCGCGGGATGGATGCTGAGCTCGAACCATCCGCGCAATCCGTCGTCGTAAACGAATTCATGCTCCATGTGCTCGCGCGTGCGCTCCTGCATGGCGCGCTCCATGGCCGTGAAGAACGCCGTGTTCTCGATGCCGGGGTAGCACTCCATTACGGTGCGTCCGACCAGCTCGGACTTGGGCTTCCTGCCGTGGCCGGCGGCGGCATCGTTGAGATAGAGGTAGCGCCAGTTGAAGTCGATGATCTGGCAGCCCGCGATCATCTGGTCGAGCGTATCGATGTGGCGGTGCGTCGAGCGCGCCAGCTCCTCGGCCACTTCCGCGATCTGTTCTTCGCCTTTGGCCTCGGTGCGCTTGATGGCGGCTTCGATGCGGCGGCTGGTGCTGCGCTCGCGCTGGGCGATGACAAGAATTGCCACCAGCGCTCCGGCCGAGATGCAAAGTGGAAGCACGACGAACACGCCGGCGTGGCGTCCGTTGCCCGTCACCAGGAAAAAAATGATCAGTCCCAGCCCGATGGCGGCCAGAACACGAGCGGTGGAGGAATGCAGAGCAATGGCAGTCTTGTTCATCCCCGTACTCAACTGCTTGAAAGACAACGCGGCGACGGTGGGCGTCGCCGCGTCGATTGACGGTAGATGAACCGCTATCAACTATCGGGCCAGATCAGGGCTGGCCGGGGCACGGATCGGCGTCGCGCGTGAGCGTGAGCGTGATCGTCACGTCACCGCAACCGCTGCAGGCGCCTGCGAACTGCAGCGTGATGTGGTCGAAGTCGTCGGCCACGGTGCCATTGCCGTTGTTCAGCAGGCAACCGCCCAGCGTCGCCTGCGCCGCGTCCTTCAGGTTGGTAGGGCAGAACGTGCCACCCGTGGTCAGGCTGGCATTGAGCAGGCCGGTTCCACTCAGGGTGGCGCCAATGTGCAGGCTCCCCGCCGACTGCCCGCAAAAATTCCCCTGGGCGATGATGGCGTTCTGATTCTGCGTGAAGTGGAAATGGACACTGCCCGTGCGGGTTCCCGACATCGATCCCCCCCAGGTACCCGACAAGTTACGACCGTTGCTCGCGCCCTGGCCGTCGGTGCATACGTCGGTCGGCGTCGTGGTGCCGGGAGCAATCAAACACGCATGCGCAAATATGACGACGCTGTCCGCGTTGGCCGTGATCACCGTCGTGTATTTGCCCTGCGCATCGGTAAACCCGTTGGGGTGCTGGATGTCCACGCCCTGTCCCGTGAGCTGAACGTCGAACGGAACCCCCTGCGACTCGGCGTGCCCCGTGAAGAGGAGCCCGAACTGGATGTCGAATGAGTGCGGAAAGCCGATCTGCAGGTTGTGGGGAACCACGATCTCGTCCACCACGGCGTGAGCGCACAGGCTGCTCAGCACGTGGTCGCGATTGAGCAGGTTCGGCACCGTGTCGATGCCGAAGCGAGTCGCCTGCGTTTGCCAGAAGAGCACGTTGGCAAGTTGCGCGAGGCTCTGGTTGTCTTCGCACGCCTGGTTGTCGCGATCGATCGCGTCCCGGAGCTTTCCGACCAGGGCGTCCTTCCATTGCGTGACCTCGGCCGCGTCGTCAAAGGGAGCCATGGCCAGCACGAGGCGTGCGTCGTCCTTCCACATCGTGTACGTGCCGATGGCGGTCGCGAGCTGTACGTCGTTGGTCGCGTTCTGGAGCGCGGGGAGCACATCGCTCGTGAAGCACGAGTGGAACGTGGTCTCCGCGCCCGCTTGGTCATTCGCCGCCATCTGCGCCAGCGCGGGCGTGAGGCAATTCACACCCTGGCTGGACGTCAGCGCGTCGAGCTCCTGCGCGGTCGCGAATCCACCCGTGCCGCCGCTGAAGTGCGTCATCGGGATGGAGAGTTTGCCGCCGCTGAATTTGACCAGCGAGGGTTCGAATTTCGTCGCATCACCTTCGAAGAGAATCGCGACCGGTACTTCGCCGGCGTCGGGCGTCTTCGTGGTTTCAATGGTGAGTGTCACCGGCGCCGCGAAAATGGTGCCCGAAGGCTTGAGCTCGACGCCGCCCGCGAGCCCGCCCTTCAGAGGATA
>DATEHD010000071.1:0-3563 GCA_035279765.1 Candidatus Krumholzibacteriia bacterium
TCCGCCATGCCATGGCTGTCATGGGTTTTCTATTGCTTTCGGGGTGTTCAAGGGCCGGCGATTCGCGACTTGCTCATCCGATCCCTGGAACCGAACAACTTGCTGTCGAGCAGTTTTGTATAACAGTGTCGCCCGACGAGAAGTGGTTGACGTTTGTCGAGTGGATGCTTCCAGACGATCAGCGCGTGAAGAGCCAGGCACGTGATGCATATTCAACTCGGATCACGTCGCTCAACCTCTTAACCGGAGCACGGACTAGGCACTCTATCGACGAACTTTCGCCCCAAGTATTCGGCCTACCGTCTGACCGCCAGGATTGGATATCAAGCGGGAACGAACGAATCGCCAAGGAGTGGTTCCGCCCGCCCGGGTGGGTCCGAGGACTGTTCTACTTTCAGAAGAATGTTCGTGGGGCTACGCTCGCCCTTGACCCATCCCAACGCGAGATCAGGACGGCGGCAGTCCCGGACACATTGGGAACTTGCAGTGACTGTCCGCCAGGAACCTCCGTTGCATTTGGCGGGCGTATGTGGGACTTGCTGGCCGAGGATGTTAGCGCGGTGGTGCGTGACGGGAAGGTACGGGTGGTCTACTGCTGGGGGAGTCGCCCCAATCGACGTAATGCCATACTGCGCGTTGGGGAGAATGGGGATCAGACGGTTGTCGTCGAGCGGCCTCAAGAGACGGGAACGATGGTTGCCATTGCGACGCTGCGGGTCTCCCCGGACGACAGGTATCTTGCCTATGTTGTCCACGCCAAGAAGCAGGCAATTCTTGCGGGTCCAAGCGAAGAGCTCTTTGTTCGACAGCTTCAAACGGGCAAGGAAGAGCGAATCGCGTCGCATGGAGCAATGGGAAACCTGATCTGGAGCCGAGACGGCGAGCGACTGTATTTCGCCGGGTCACTCCTCGGGGGAGATGGAATGACCTACGTTGTGGATATCGAAAGGGTCTTCCATAAGTAGCCGGTGTCGAGTTGACGGCGCTTGGCCGGATCCGAAGGCCCGGCCGCCGTTCGACCGCCTTGGTAGGAAGTGATTAAGCGTGAATGATTTCAAGTCGTTGCCCCGCCCCTTTCGCTTCTCCCCTAAAGAAGCAGCAAAAAGGCAACGAACCCCTGTCTGTGCGGTTATCACGGCTCCACCATCAAGCAGTGCAAGTGCTCGCCGCTGCAGATCGAGAACTACATGGGGAAGATCTCGGGACCGCTCATGGATCGCATTGCCATTCATGTCACCGTTCACCCGGTGGATGTGGAGGCGTGGAGCGGCGACGATCGGGGCGTGCGCATGTCCACCGCCGAAATGCGCGCGAAGCTCGAGCGCGCACGCGAAGCGCAAGCGCGGCGCTTCACCGCCGGCGATCGCATGGACTGCAACGCACGCATCCCCGAGCGTCGCTTTCGCGAGCTGTGCGCGATGGAGGCGCCGGCCGAGGCGTTGTTCCTGGCCGCGCTCAGGTCCCTCAAAGTGAGCGCGCGGGCGCGCGGCCACATCGTTCGCCTTGCGCGCACTATCGCGGATCTGGAAGGAAGCGATCGGATCGCGGAGCGACACGTCGCGGAAGCGGTCGGGTATCGCGGGAGGGATTCACGGTAGGGACTCGAACTGTGGCGCTGCCCGACTCCCATGCAGCGCGTCTCTTGTTAGGGTGCGGGTTACGCGGTACTATCTGCGGGCTGCGAGCAGAACCGACACGAAATGCGCGAACCCCCGAAAGCCTCGACTCCGACTCCTCCCGGTGCGCTTGGGATACTCGTGCTGGAGAAACACCGCGCAATCATCCAGCAGATGTTCGCGCCCGTCTCCGAGGCGCTCGTCGACGAAGCGGAACTAGCTCCAGGGCAGTCGGTATTGGATGTCGGAACCGGGTGGGGAGAGCCGGCGCTTCGCATCGCAGAAATTGTGGGATCCAGTGGAGAGGTTATCGGCATCGATCCCGCTGAAGCCATGATCGAGGCATCACGTCGGGAGGCGGAGCGGCGTTCGTTACGCAATGCCCGTTTCGAAACCGCGGGAGTCGACCGTCTGCCCTTTCCCGACGATCGATTCGATGCCGTCGTTTGCCGGTTCGGAATCATGTTCTTTCCCTCCCCGGTTGCCGGAACTCGCGAAATGTTGCGCGTGCTCCGACCGGGAATGAAGCTGGCATTCGCCGTCTGGCACTCTCGCGACAGCAACCCCTTTCACAACGCCCTCACACGAATTGTCGACCCCGTTTTACCGCCGACTGAACTGCCGCCCGACGCGCCCGAGCCGTTCCGGTTTGCCGCACCCGGCAAGTTGCAGGCTGCCGTCGCAGAGGCCGGTGCTGCGAATCCTCTGGAGCGTCTTTTCCGTTTCTCCATCGACGTACCGCTTTCTCCTGAGGATTTCTGGACTCTCCGAATGGAGATGGCCGACAAGCTGCGGGAACGCCTCGCCACACTGCAACCGGAGAGTTTCGAGGACGTGAAGCGGCGGTCGATAGCGGCATTTCAGGCGTATTCGAGTGCGAAAGGGCTGAGCTTTCCGGCCGAGGTGCGTTTAGTATCCGCACGAAAATGACGCGTCGCTAGTTGCGATGTTCCCAATGTCACTCTTTCAGGTGGCCGTGAACCCAACCATTCCTTCCTCTCGTCAATCGGCCGTACTTCCGTTTCTGCTGGCGGTCGCGGCGCCTGTCGTCGTGATCATCTGCATCGACGTGCTGCACAGTGTGTGGTGGACCTTCGCCCTTTACCAGGTTGGAGTCTGTCTCGTCCTGCCAGCGGTCGAATCGCGCGCACAGGGACGCTCGTGGCGCGAGCACGCGATCCTGCTGGGACTACGCGCGCCCGAGACTCATGGGCGGCACGTCAAGCTTGCGATCGTTCTGGCCATCCTCACCGCGCTCGTGACAGGGGGTTTTCTCCTGCTCGTGCGTCACACGTTGCTCGACCCGTCCCGGCTCGCAGCGGCGCTGGCTAAATGGGGCGTTGCGCCGGGGCAGACACTCGCCGCGCTGGGCGTGATGGCGCTCCTCGACGCAGCTGCCGAAGAGTTGTTCTGGCGCGGATATTTTCCCGGGCGCGTGTTGTCATCGAAGCCAGATGCGCCGGTTGCGTTGACGGTCTTATTACCCGCGATGTTGTACGCCAGCTACCACGCGATCACCCTCGCGGGCCTGGTGGGAAACGTTGTTGGCGTTGCCGTGATGACGGCGGGAGTGTTGGGCGCGGGATTGGTGTGGGGTTGGCTGCGTCTGCGCACGGGAAGCGTGTGGCCCTCTCTGGCCAGTCACAGTGGCGCGGTCGTCGCATATCTTGCGGTTCACCTCGCATTGACCGCCAGGTCGTAACGGAGCCTGCCATGCCGCGACGCCCCAGTTTATCTTCCACCGAGTCGGAAGCACGCTTTCGCCAGATCTTCTTCGCCCATCTCGAAGCCGACGGATACAGCGAGGCCGACGCCTACCGGTTCATCTTCAAGACGCCCGACCTCTTGCATGAGCCGCGTCTTGAGAAAAGCGGCTCCGAGATGCTCGCCGAGCTGCGAGCGTGTTACGAGCGCCAGCTCCCGCTGGCGTGGTTCTTCGAAGGTCTC
>DATEHD010000072.1:0-3912 GCA_035279765.1 Candidatus Krumholzibacteriia bacterium
CCGGCGGATACGTGTATCGCGGCAAAGCGCTCCCCGATCTGGTCGGATGGTATGTGTACGCCGACTATGGCTCGGGCAACGTGTGGGGACTGCGCATGGAGAACGGCAAGGCGGTCAACCGTCTGCTCGCCAACGCACATGCGCTCATCTCGACGTTTGGCGTGGATGAAAACGACGAGCTCTACCTCTGCGCCCACGACCCGAGCGACACCCCCACGAAGATCTTGAAGCTGGTGGCGAATTGACCACGACTACACGGCGCCGCGACGAAGCGCCCATTCTCGCCGACAAGTCCCGCACGCCGGGGATGTTCACGGCGATCGCGCACCGCTACGATTTTCTCAACCACGCGCTGAGTCTCAATATCGATCGCCGTTGGCGGCGGCAGTTGGTAGATGCGTGCAACGTAAAAGATGGTGAACACGTTCTTGATGTCGCTACGGGAACCGGGGATGTCGCAATCGAGGTTGGCAGGCGGACGAGCGCGGCGCGGATTGTGGGGCTTGACCCTTCTTCTGGGATGCTGGCCGTGGCGCGAAACAAAGTTGGCTCCGATCCGCGTGCCGCGCTCATAGAAGCAAACGCGCTCGCGCTTCCGTTTCCCGACGCATCCTTCGATGTGGTGACGATCGCGTTCGGCCTGCGCAATCTCCCGGATTACGGGCAGGGTGTGCGCGAGATGGCGCGGGTGTTGAAACCGGGCGGACGCCTCGCCGTGCTCGAGTTCCTCCCGCCGTCGGGCGCGACACGCCTGATCTTTCGCTCCTACATCGCCACCGTGTTGCCCATCATCGGCCGTACGATATCCGGTTCTCCGGAAGCTTACCGTTACCTTGCATCCTCCATTGGAGAGTTCATTGACGCCGAATCGGTGCTGGCTTTGTTGCGCGCCGCGGGCTTGCGCGATACAACAACACGCTGCCTGACCGGCGGCGTATCGGGACTGCATCGCGGGATCAAGTGACACGACGCACCGTTTTTGTTACATTGGTCTGACCGCATCATTCACACATGATTCCTCCCCGTAAAACACGCGTTCTCTTTGTCTGCATCGGCAACATGTGCCGTTCGCCCATGGCGGAAGGCATTGCGCGCCATGCGGGCGGTGAGTTGGTCGAGGTCTACAGCGCGGGCACGCACCCGACCGGCGTGGTCAGCGAGGACGCCGTCGAGATTCTGCGCGAGCTCAAGATCGACATTTCGCGCGCACGCTCCAAGGGCCTCACCGAAGTGCCTCTGAACGACATGGATATCGTGGTATCGATGGCGCCGCGCAAAGCCAGGGAGCTCGTGCCGCGCACGTTTCGCGGCCGCACCATCGACTGGGATGTCGACGATCCCGTCGGGCGCTCGCTCACGACCTTCCGTCGCGTCCGCGACGAGCTCAACGTGCTTGTGAAGCGGCTGGTGGAAGACGTGCGCAAGAACCCGCCGCGATCGTAGGAAACCGCATGCATTCGCTCGACGCCATCTTCAAGCCGCGCTCGGTCGCGGTGATCGGCGCCACGCCGCGCCCCGGCAGCATCGGCCGCCAGATCCTGGTCAATTTGTTCCAGTACGAATTCAACGGGAAGATCTTCCCGGTCAATCCCAAGTACGAATTCATTCACAGCACCAAGGCCTACGCCTCGGTGGAAGACATTCCCGATCCCGTCGACATGGCGGTGATCGTCGTGCCCGCTCCCGGCGTGCTCGAAGCCGTCGAGCAGTGCGCGCGCAAAGGAGTGAAGGGGCTCGTCATCATCACGGCGGGCTTCAAGGAGACTGGCCTCGAGGGCGCCAAAAAAGAGCAGGCCATTGTCGACGTGGTGCAGAAGCACGGCATGCGTCTCGTGGGTCCCAACTGCATGGGCGTCCTGGATGCCACCCCCGACGTGCGCATGAACGCCACCTTTTCGCCGGGCAATCCGCCGGCGGGCGGCATCTCGTTCATGTCGCAGAGCGGCGCGCTCGGTGTTGCCATTCTGCTCGCCACCGAGAAGCTCAACCTGGGCTTCGCGTACTTTGTCAGCGTCGGCAACAAGGCCGACGTGAGCGGCAACGATCTCATCGAATACTGGGAGAACGATCCGCACACAAACATCATCACGATGTACATCGAATCGTTCGGCAATCCGCGGAAGTTCACCGAGCTCGCCTCGCGTGTATCCAGGAAAAAACCAATCGTCATCGTGAAGTCGGGGACGTCCGCCGCCGGCGCGCGCGCGGCGTCATCGCACACCGGCTCGCTGGCCGGTACCGAAGCCGCTGCGGACGCGCTCCTCCGCCAGGTGGGCGTGATGCGCGTGTCGTCCATCGAAGAGATGATTCATCTCCTGCAGGCTCTCACGGGCACGGTGATGCCGAAAGGTAACCGCCTGTGTCTCGTGACCAACGCCGGCGGTCCCGCCATCATGGCCGCGGATGCTGCCGATGGGCACGGCCTGCAGATCGCGACGCTCGCGGATGCAACCAAGCAAGCGATGCGAAAGGTACTGCCGCCGGAAGCGAGCGTCGAGAATCCCGTCGACATGATTGCCAGTGCGGGTCCTGATCAGTACGAAGCCATTCTTGCGCTGGCACTCGCCGATCCCAACGTCGACATGGTGATTCCGATTTTCGTCCCGCCGCTGATTGTCGAACCGCTCGAAGTGATGCGCCGCATCACCAAAGCCGCGCGCGCGGGAGGGAAGCCTGTGCTCAGCGTGCTCATGGCCGAAGAGAGCTACTACGCGCGCATTCCGCGCGAAGTCCCCGGCAGCGTTCCGTTCTACCGCTATCCGGAAGACGCCGTGAAAGTGGCGGAGCATTTGAATCGCTACCGGCTCTGGCGCGAACGTCCCGCCGGCACCACACCCACGTTCAAGGCCGACGCCACGAAGGCGCGCGCGATCGTGGACGCGAAACGCAAGAGCGGTGGCGGCTACCTGAGCCCGGCCGACACGCTCGCGCTCCTCGAAGCGTATGGATTTCCCACCGTCGGTCAGGCGGTTGTCGCGCTCAATGGCGACCTGGCGTCAGCCGCGAAGCAGCTGTCGTTTCCTGCCGTGCTCAAAGTGGTGGGCGAGAAGATCGTGCACAAGTCCGACGTCGGCGGTGTGATCGTCGGCATCAAATCCAGTGTCGAGCTCGACCGCGCGCGAGTCACCATGGAAAAATCACTCAAGAGCGCCGGCGTATACGCCGACGCCACCGGCTACATGGTCCAGGAGATGGTGAGCGAGACGACGGGGAACGGCGAATCACGCCAGGAAGTGATCCTGGGCATGGCGCACGATGCCAAGTTTGGACCGCTGATCATGTTCGGGATGGGCGGGCGTTACGTGGAGATTCTGCGCGACGTGGTCTTTCGCGTGCTGCCCATGACCGACGTCGATGCGCACGAGATGGTGCGCGCCATTCGTGCCTATCCGCTGCTCGAAGGCGTACGCGGCGAAAAACGCGTCGACATCGATTTCCTCGAAGAACTGATTCTGCGTCTCGCCCAGCTCGTGCGCGACGTGGAAGGCATCGCCGAGCTCGACTTCAACCCCGTGATCGTGAGCAGCAACCGCGCGCACTGCAGGATCGTCGACGCGCGTGTGCGCATCGACTCGTCCTAGCTGTCTGCAGCGCGACCGCCTAGCGGCGGTCGGTCCGCGTCTCGCGGCGGTCTTCGCGCAGCTCGGCACGATCTTCGGTGCGCTCGCTCGTCGTCGCCGCCACGTCACGCCGCATCACGTCGAGGAACTGTTCCGCCAGCGCGAGATTCTTCTTCATCGCCGTGCGGTCCCCGCGGTCGATTTCATTCTGCAGCGCACCCGCCACGGTGCCGAGACGCGCCATCTCATCATGGCGTCCCTTTGCCGTATTGAGATCGTGTCTGTCGTCGCGCAGGTCATGTCTGTCGTCCATGGCTTGCAGCATGTCACGACCATCCCCGCTGACCGCCGC
>DATEHD010000073.1:0-4168 GCA_035279765.1 Candidatus Krumholzibacteriia bacterium
CTGCGACTTCACCGCGGCCAGGTTGCGCTGCGTGCCGCCCTGCAGCACGAACTTCTTCCCCAGCTTGGCAAGATTGGGAATCTGCGCCACGTAGAGCCAGATATTCTTGGGCAGCACCGCCGCGAGCCCCGCCATGATCTCGCCCGCCGTCCAGCCCTGGCGCTGGAAGTCGACGATGTCGGACTGCATGAACACGGCGCACCCGTAACCGAACGTCGGCATCTGCTCGGCGCCAAACGCGGTGTCGGCGAATTTCTCAACCGGAACGCCGAACTCGCCCGCCGTGCTTTGCAGGAAGTATCCATTCCCCGCCGAGCACTGCGTGTTGAGCTTGAAGTCCTTCACGCTGCCGTCCTTGAGCACCATGATCTTGATGTCCTGGCCGCCCACGTCGCAGATCACATCGACGTCGTCGTAGAAGTGGAGCGCGCTCTCCGCGTGCGCCACCGTTTCCACGATGGCGGCGTCGGCGCCGAGTACGTCGCGGAGCACGTCCTTGGCGTAGCCGGTGGTGCCCACACCGAGAACTTCCAGGCGGGCCCCGAATGACTCGACGTGGCGCTGCAGATCGCCGATCACTTCGATGGTGTCCTTGATGGGATTGCCCTTCGAGAGCTGGTAGGACTTGTGCAGCACTTCGCGCGCTTCGTTGATGAGTACGGCTTTGGTGGACGTCGAGCCTCCATCGAGACCGATAAACGCGCGCACGACTTCACCCGCCGAGAAAGTCGCGGGAACGAAATCGGCCGGCGTGTAGCGCTCCTTGAACGCCTCCAGGTCCTGCGGATCGCGGCTCAGGCCCGCGCTCGCCTTCGCCTTGCTCTGCTTGCGGCCGACCAGGATGTATTGCTCGAGATCGCCCCATCCTTTATACACGCCGATCCCCTCGTCCTCGTCCTTGCCGTACTCGACGGCCCCGATGGCGGCGTAGTACTGCGCATTCGCCGGCACCACGATCAGCGATTTGGGATCGACCCCGTCGGGTATCGGAACTTCGCGTTCCTTCCACACGTTCGGGATGTGATGCTGCCACGCTTCACGCATGCCGCGGATGTAGGTATTGGGCCCGCCGAGGAGGATCACCTCGGGACGGAGCGTGTGGCCTCGCGTCAGGACGGAGAGGTTCTGGCCGATGATGGCTTCGAAAAGGCTCGCCATCAGCTCGCTGGTCGGAATGCCCTGCTTCTGCAGGCCGTTGATGTCGGTTTCCGCGAACACACCGCACTTGCCGGCGACATGGTGGAGCTTCACGCCGTCGTAACCCTGTTCGCACAGTTCCTGCGCGGGAATGCGGAGCTTGGCGTTGATCTTGTCGATGACGGCGCCGGTTCCGCCCGCGCACTTGTCGTTCATCGACGGAATCTTCTTTTTGCGGCCCGTCTCGGGATCTTCCTTGAAGACGATGATCTTGGCGTCCTGTCCGCCGAGCTCGATCACCGAACCCGCGGCCGGGTGCACCTTCTCCACCGCGAGGCACACCGCGTTCACTTCCTGCACGAACTTGGCGCCGAGCTTGGAAACCAGATTCATGCCGCCGCTGCCCGTGATGAATACGCGTGATTCCCCGGCGGCCGTCGCAGCCGCGAGGCCGTCGACTTCGTCGTCGATGCGCTTCAGGAACTCGAGAACTTTTTCGGGCTGCTTGGTTTCGTGGCGCTGGTAGTCCTGCCACAGAACGGCGTCGCGAGCGGGATCCACGACGACGGCTTTCACCGTCGTCGAACCGACATCCATACCGATGAGGAACCGGGTGACGGCCATGGTGACGCGGAGTATGGAGCACTGCCCCGCGCAGGGCAATAGTGGAAACCGGGTATTCTATTTTGTATACTCTGGCCGCTGGTTCAAGACCCCCACCACATATTATTGATGAGGTTGTCCCATGTCCGTGACCTACCGAATCAACGATGACGTCCTCGAAATGACTTTGAACGGTACCAGCACACCCGACGACGTGATCAAAGTGTTCCACGAGGCCCTGGAAGATACCGCCACGCCGGAGGAGTTCGTTCTCCTCATGGACGTGCGCAACTCCACATCCCTTGCCACCCGCCCGACCGCCGAGATCATCCGCGTCGCCGAATACCTGGGCCCGTTCCAGGACCGGGTCAGGCGTTGCGCCGTGCTCGCGAGCGAAAACATTCACTTCGGGCTGAGCCGCCTGGGCGCCGTGTACAGCGAGACCGCCGGGGTCATGACGAGCGTCTTCCGCGACAAAGACGAAGCCGTCGACTGGCTGCACGCCGGCGAGTAACCGGCGCGGCGGCCGTGATCAGCGCGCCGCGTCGGGGTCGGGCGGAAATGCCGGCGTCCACGTCTCCCAGTGCACCTTCGCCTGTGCTGTCTGCGCGGATAGCGGCGCCATCAGCGGCACCGCCGGACAAGGCCCCCGGTTGTCTCCCGTCACGTCGAACTCCGGAGTCATCTGCATCCGGAACGCCGTCACGCCCTGAACATCATCGAAGAGACAGAGCTCCGGCTGGATTCCCGCGTACATGTCCTGGGTGAAGGGCGCGCACTCCGCCGGTCCGGTGTGCTGCCACGTGCCCGCTTTGAAAAGCGCCGTGAGAAGCAGATTGAATTGCATCGTGTGCGTCTGCGTGTCGATCGAACCCAGGTACCGCCATGAGCCCGACGGCGAGAATGATCCGGGTTTTCCCAGATCGGCGCCGTACAGCAGCTTGTAAATGTCTCCGCACGGCGGATTTGATTCGGTATAGGTTCCGGACGTCGTGATGGAGCACGATCCATCGTCGATCCAGGAAAACAGCACCTGCGTCTCCCACGGGTTTTCGTGCGGTATTTCGCGAAAGGCGTGAATGTCGGCGCGGAAATGCACCTTCATGGTCATGGTCGCGCGCATGTCGGCAGGGTCATCGCGTTCGTAGACGACATCTCCTTCCCAACTGGTAAGATTCACTGTGTTGCTGACGCGCGGGTCGGATCCGCTGCCCACTTCCACAGTCACGGGACCCGCCGCGTCGTCGGAAAGCTTGCACGTGATCAACGTCGGCTCCCACGCAATGACGTCGAGCGACTGCCCGTTCATCTTGACGGCGCGGTTTCCGTCGCCGGGATCGGCTCCAAAGATGCCGGCGATGAACAGCTTCGTATTCTCGCCGACGTCCTCGATCGAGAGGAATTGAATCGACGGCGCGAGGAGCCCGAAGTCGTCCTTGAGCTTGGAAACGGTCAGAACCGCGTTTGCATACGGGTCCGTCACGAGGTTGCGATTGGTCTCCATGTCTGTACGCACGTCGTCGATGTTGAAGGCGCGCTGCTTCGGCGACTCGGGGGTAATCTCGTTGAGCCCCATGAGACGGTCGAGAAGATACTTCATGGCCTTGTACGCAAACGCCGCATCGACGGACTTGGTCCATCCCACGTACGCGGATGCGCCCACCGCACCGAACGCGGCACGCAAGTCCGCGGCGGGACCGGAAGCGCTGTGGCATGCATCCACGATCACCAGACTGTTCTTCTTGAAGCGCATGTGATTGCGCACGAACTTCGACGTGAATCCATAGTGGAGCACCTTGCCGCAATTGCCGAGCGCATCATTGGACGTCTCGAGCATGCCCACCAGCTCATGGCTGTCGACCATCGGCTTGTAGTTGGCGAGCGTCGCAGGATCGATGGGATCGAGTGTCCACACCGCGTAATACGCCACCTTGTTGGCATCAAAGCCCGCCCCGCCGTGCGAATTGATGTAGAAGACGCCGTCGTCTTTTACGTTTTTCAGATTCGCGACCGTCGGCAGGCCCGGGTTCACGTCCGTATAGTGGCCCTTCGTGAGCAGCTGTTTGATGACAGGAAGCGGATTGATGTGACACGTGCCGATGGCGTTGACGGCGCGAAACGTGGCGACCTCGGGGAGCTCGAGCGCGCTGGTCGGCACCATGGCACGTCTGACCGTGCTGTGTCGTAAAGACGGCGCCAGGCCGGGCGGAGCATTGCGCTCGTGAACCGGCGCCGGCCCCGCCGAGGGAGGATCGACAAGCGTGTCCGCCATCGTGCTGGTGGCGCGATTGTTGGGAATGATGAGGTCGAAGTTGCCGGTGAAGTTGGCCCACACTGTCGTGGTGCCCGGCGTGATCCCGGCTTTCTTCACGGAAGGAAGTCCGCGCAGATACGAAACGGCGTGCGCGGCGATGGAGTCCGGACTCTG
>DATEHD010000074.1:0-7386 GCA_035279765.1 Candidatus Krumholzibacteriia bacterium
CACGACGGTGGTCGAGCGGCGCGTGTCCTGTTATCCGGAAACGCTGTTCGTGTCGATTCATCCGCCCGCCGAGCTGGGCGCCAACTACGCGTTTCTCGATGGTGACAGCCACTCGGGACCGCTGAGGGTCGCTGTCTATCCCGAGTTTCTGAGCTCGACAATTCTCACCATGACCAAGTTCAAGGGCGGGGTGCAGACGCGCACGACGTCGTTCTTCGCGCAGTTCTCGACGCCTGTCGATTCGTTCACTGTCAGCGACTGGGCGCAGTGTGATTCGATCCTGCTCGTGTACCAGGTCAACCAGAGCAACGGCGCGGAAAATTCGTTCGCGTTCAGTGCCAAGCGGCCCCTGGCCAGCACGCCGCCGGCGCCCTGGGTGCTGGTGCTCGACCGTGACGCGTGCCGCCAGCCGTTCGACACCGTGCAGGACGACTACACGATCCGTGACGGCGAGGAGCAGCCGTTCACGGATGCGCTGCGCCAGCTGGGCGTCACCGTTCAAGTCGAGAACGGATTACCGGCCGATCTCAGCAACTGCCGCGGCATCTTCCTGGTGGGCGGCTATGACACGCAGACGGGCGCCATCACCATCGACGACGCGATGCTCACGCGCCTCAACGCGTTCATGGATAACGGCGGCGACATCTACGTGGAAGGGAGCCGGCTGGGGCAATACATGGATCCGTTGCAGGGGGCCGGTACGCCTCTGCAGCAATCGTTCTGGTCGCGCTTCAGCTGCACGTTCACGCCGGGCAATTCGTTCGGGAATCTGCTGCAGTGGAGCACGTCGGGGAATGCGTTCATACCCACACATCAATTCTCGTACGACAACGCCGGCAGTCCCAACACGTACAACGGTGTTCTGACCCCCACCGGAAACGGCGCGTACCTGGCGCGCGACGGCGGGCTCAAGATTCGCACCACCGCGGTGCGCGCGGTGAGCGGCAGCTCCACGCGCATCATGTCTACAATTCTGCTGGGCGGCGCGACCGGGCTCTCCGGTGATACACGCGAGAGCTTCATCAACGATATTCTCACCCTCTTCGACACCAACCTGGCGGCGCTGGCGGTGTCGCGCGCCACGGTGAACGTGGAATTGCGCCACGTGTCGATCAGCGGGGTGCTGGAGAACTACGAGAACGAACCCATCTCACTCGCGCGTATAGACAAGAGCGGCAGCCACGATGTTTCCGTGCAGGTGACGCGCGTCGGAGGCGAATGGCACTTCAACGCGCGCGACGATCTCGAGACGGCGAGCGCGCACTATCAACTGACGGATGTGGCCAACGAGCGCGTTCTGTGGCAACAGACCGTGAGTGAGCGTATGCCGGACTACACGCTGCGTGTCACCGGCGTCTATCCCAACCCCGTGCGCGACGCGGCGCGCGTCGCTGTCGATTCTCCCGCCGCGACCCGCGCCACGCTCGCCGTATACGACGTCGCCGGCCGCATGGTGTCGAGCGAGAAAACGAGTCTGCAACGCGGCTCCAACCTGCTCTTTCTGCACGCCGTGCCCGCGGTGTCCGGTGTGTACTTCGTTCACATTGCGGTTCCCGGCGCCGAAGCACGCGGTCGCCTCCTCGTTATCCGTTGACGCTCTCCGCGCCCGCGCATAGCATCGTCCGGATGCGCCACGACGCTGCACTGACATGAGAGCGACCCGTATCACATTGCTCGCCTGTCTTCTCACCGCGCTTGTCTATGCGGCGGGAGAAGCGCTCGCCGGTATTCCCAACGTCGAAGTCATCACCATGCTCGTCTTCATCGCCGGATTTCTGCTGGGACCGTCGTGGGGAGCCGTGGTGGGCGGCGCGGGCATGGGCGCGCACTCGCTTTTCAACGCGTTGGGAACCGTGGCGCCGCCGGTATGGATCGCGCAGGTGGTGTGCTACGCCGGCATTGGATTGTGCGGCGCGTGGATGGGCCCGCGCATCGCCGCGCTCGGGACGCGCACGTCGCAATCGCTGGCGTCGGCGGCCGCCGGCATCGCGCTGGTGCTCGTGTACCAGCTCGTGGTCAACGTGGCATCGTTCGCCGCCTTTGCCGCCCACGTTCCGCTGTGGACGTACGTGGGGGGCGGGCTGGCCTTCGCGGCGATCCAGATCGTATGGAATGCGGCGCTTTTCTTCGTGGCTCTGCCACCCACGCTCAAGGTGCTGGGGAAGGCGCGTCGCGAGCTCTCGGGAAAGGCGATTGCGTAGTGCGCGCCGTCGTCGCATTGCTCGCGCTCATCGCGCTGTGCGCGCCGCCCGCCGCGCACGCGCAGGATCCCAACGCGGCCCTGCCTCCGCGTCCCGATTCGTTGCGCACAGTCGTCAAGCCCGTGCTCGGCTTCGATGCGATCACGCGCGAAAACTTTCTGCGCCGCCACGCCTTCTCACTCGACCATTTCCTGGAATTTCAACCCGACGGGTTCGTGGCGCGCCTCGGTCCCATCGGCAACGAGGCGTACTATTCGCGGCTTGGCATCGGCCGCGGCCGCGCCGTGGTCATGGCCAACGGCATCCCGATGAACGATCCGCAGGACGGCACCGCGCCGCTCGTGCACATTGCGACCAGCGGCATTTCAACACTCACGCTCGACCCGAACGACAAGCTTACCTTCGCCCCGTCGACGGAAGGCTCGGTTGCGGTGAGCGATCTGGTGGCACCGCCGGATCGTCCCAGCACGTTCATCGAGCTCAGCAAGGCGAGCAACCAGCTGCGGCAACGGCGCGTGCGCTTCGGATCCGAAGCCGGCCCGATAGGACTCGATCTCTCGTACGACGAAGTGCTCAACGACGGCTACGATTTCGACTTCAACGAGGTGGTGCCGCTCCCGTCGCCACAGGGGGCCAACAACTCGCGCAACGCGGCCGTCGCCATCCGCGGGGACCTGCCCGAGCGCGCGAGCTACAACGCGGGCCTGCGCCGCTTTCGCAGCTCCACCACCGGGGACCTGTTGTCATCCACGAACGAAAGCAGCCGCAGCGGACATCTGGCGTGGGCCAACGTGGGCATGGGAGCCACCGAAGCAGTCATTTATGGCCGCGGATATCGCACCACGCGCCCCGATTCGAGCACGTCCAACGAGAGCGTCGGCGGCACCCTGGCGTGGAATCTTCATGCGCGCGGCGCGACGCTGCACATGTTTGCGCTGGGTGAACGCACCAACGCCTACCAGAACGTCGGCCACTCGGAGGCGCACGACCGCGTGAGCCAGGGCAACGCGGGTGCCAGTACGGAGGTGACGCGCGGGGGCTTCACGTGGTTCGGTCACGGAGTGGTGGGCGGCGATACACGCTCGTTCACGTGGGGCGCGGGCGCGGGAGTCAAGCATGACATTGCGCTCGGTGATCTCACGCTCTCCGCGCAGCGTACGTTCCGTCTTCCGTCGATCGGCGAACGTTACCTTCCGTTGCACGCGCGCGACGGCTTCACGCTGGCGGGGCTGCGCACGCTCGATCCGGAAACGGCGTTGGAGACGAGCGCCGACTGGACGCTCCGGCGCGCCGCGTTCATCAATCGCGTGCGCGCGTCGTGGATGCGCTCCGAGGATTACATTTTGTTTGCCGCGGTCGCGGAAGATTCGCTGGCGCGCCGGGCCGCCAACTCCTCCGATACGCCGACCATGTCATTCGTGGAGGAGCGCGTGGACCTTGCCACCAACATGGGGCGCGTCGAGCTGCTCGGCGACGCCGGCGCGCGCTGGAGCACGGGGGACCGCACGGGACTGTTCCAGTCGGTGCCGCGCGCGCAGGTGAACGCATCGCTCACTGCCGGGACACAGCTCTTCGAGAAAACGAGCGCTGTATACCTGGGCGTCGAATACCAGTTCGTGGATACGCGCCGCGACTATAACGGAGTGCTGCTGCCGTCGTTCAGCGTGGTGAATGCGTCCATCGTGGCCAGGCTGCTCGACGCGCGTTTCTATGCGCGGTGGCTCAACATGACCAACGCGGCCTACCAGACGGTGTCCGGCTACCTGATGACTCCGCGCACGCTGGAGTACGGAATCGAGTGGACGCTGTTCGACTAAGGTCCGACTGAGTCCTGGCAAGGCGCAACGCAGCCAGGACCAGGCGCGGGAGGGGTTGTGCAGAGGGCGGTGGGGGCGGTGGTGCTGATCGGCATGATCTGCCTGGGCAGTATCGTGAGCGAATGGACGGTTCGCGTCCGCTCCGCCGCACACAGCTCGCCGGTTCGGGTGGATTCACTTTCGGTTGTCACGAGCGTCGTCGCGCCGGCGAAGACGCCGGTCACGTCTGCTCCGCCGGCACTTCCCCCCTCCTTTCTTGCCGACCCGCTCGTGTATCTCTCCCACGCTCCCGCCGACTCGCTCGATCTTGTTCCCGGCATCGGTCCGGTGCTCGCCGCGCGCATTGTCGATGCCCGCCGCGCCCGCGGTCGCTTCGCCACGTGGCGCGATGTCGACGCCGTAAAGGGCATCGGCCCGCGCATGATCGCGCGCTGGCAAGCACTCTCCGTCCGGCAATAACTGCATTGTTTTCTTCACGCGAGCGGCGGGCAAATTGCAAACCGCGCCTTTTCATCCTGCGACGCGCGCGCGGCGAAGCGCGGCGGATGGTTGCGGGCGCTTTCGTATCGTCCCCTGGAAGTGGCCGCGTTCGCGAACCGTGCGGTGAGTTGCACGTTGCAATTCCGTGGCACAGGATTTGCGGACCAAGCGAACGCTGATCGGAATTTCACCAGCTTTACATCGTCACACACACAGGTTCTAGCCCGGAGGGCAGCGCCTTTGAGAGACCGAATTGCCCAGAAGCTTCTGGAGTCCTCGCTCATCAGCCAGGACCAGCTTGCCCGCGCGCTCGAATCCCAGCAGGCGCAGGGCGGAACGCTCAGCTACAACCTGGTGAAGACGGGCGCCATCTCGGAGATGGCATTCGCCGAGTTCATGGGCCAGGTTTACAACGTGCCCGCCGTTGATCTCGACGCGGTGCCCATCGAGCCCAGCGCCGTCGACTTCATTCCTTCCGACGTGGCGACCAAGTTCCAGGTTGTGCCCCTGAGGCGCGAGGGAAGGACGCTCACCGTCGCCATGGCGAACCCGGACAATATCTTCGCCATCGACGACATCAAGTTCATCACCGGGTTCGACGTGCGCCCCGTGGTGGCGACCGAAACCGCGATCAAGCGCTGCATCGACCGCCTCTACGACTCGGCCGACTCGCTGGCCGCCATCATGGGCGAGATCGAGGATGACTTCGAAATCGTCGAGGACGCGCAGGACGACAGTGAAACGGCGGCAGCCGCGGCGGCCGCCGACGCGCCCGTGGTCAAGCTCGTCAACAGCTTCCTCTCCGACGCGGTCGGCCGGGGCGCCTCCGATATTCACATCGAACCGTACGAGAAGCAGCTGCGCGTGCGTTTCCGCATCGACGGCATGCTGCACGAGATGATGTCACCGCCGTTCAAGATGAAAAACGCGATCACGTCGCGCTTGAAGATCATGGCGGAGCTCGACATCGCCGAGAAACGCGTGCCGCAGGACGGGCGCATCAAGGTGCGCATGCACGGCAAGCCCATCGATCTGCGCGTTAGCACGCTGCCCACCATCTTCGGCGAGAAGGTCGTGATGCGTATTCTCGACCAGAGCAACCTGCAGATCGATCTGCAGAAGCTCGGCTTCCATCCATCGGCGCTCGCGCGCTTCCTGAATGCAATCGAGAGCCCGTACGGCATGGTGCTGGTGACCGGCCCGACCGGTTCCGGCAAATCGACGACGCTGTACAGCGCGCTCTCCAAGATCAACAAGTCGCATTCGAACATCATGACCGCCGAGGATCCTGTCGAGTACAACCTGCAGGGCATCAACCAGGTGAACGTCCACGAAGAAATCGGACTCACCTTTGGAGCGGCGCTCAAGGCTTTCCTTCGCCAGGACCCCAACATCATCATGGTGGGTGAGATTCGAGACCTCGACACGGCGGGCATCGCCACCAAGGCGGCGCTCACCGGTCACCTCGTGCTCTCCACGCTGCACACCAACGACGCGGCGAGCTCCATCAACCGACTTGTCGACATGGGCATCGAGCCGTTCCTCGTATCGAGCTCGGTGCTGCTTATCATTGCGCAGCGCCTGGTGCGCCGCCTGTGCGACAAGTGCAAACAACCGACAACCATGCACCCCGAGGTCTTGCGGGAGCTGGGGATCATGGAGAACCCGGACGAACTGCGGCTCTACGAGCCCAAGGGGTGTCCGGCGTGCAACGACACCGGCTACAAGGGCCGCGTCGGTCTGTACGAAGTAATGGAGATCAGCCCGACCATCAAGGAAATGATCGTCGACCGGGCGTCCAACTCGGAAATCAAACTTCACGCGGAGAAAGAGGGCATGCTGACGCTCCGCAGCGACGGCATCTGGAAATTCAAGGAAGGCCGCACGTCGCTCGAGGAAGTCCTACGCGAAACGGCGAAGCACTAGCGAACCAGGTGTCCGTTCATTGCAGGAGGAAGTCCTCCGCGGGCCAGCGAGTACACGGGAACGAGGAGTCTCACGATGACGATGATCAATCTTCGGGATCTGTTGCAGGAAATGATCGAGAAGGGAGCGTCCGACCTCCATCTGACGGCCGGGTTGCCGCCGATGCTTCGCGTGGACGGAGAAATCCTTCCTACGGACCGTCCGGCACTGACGCCCGAGCAGACGCAATCGCTGGCTTACAGCGTCTTGAACGAAGAGCAGCAGAAGCGCTTCGAAGCGACCAAGGAGCTCGATTTCTCGTTCGGTGTGAAGGGCATGAGCCGCTTCCGTGGCAACGCGTACCTGCAGCGCGGCTGCATGGGGCTCGCCATCCGCCAGATTCCGTACGAAATCCGTTCCTTCCGCGACCTCGGCTGTCCGCCGGTGGTCGAGCAGCTGGCCAAGCGCCAGCAGGGTCTCATCCTTATCACCGGACCCACGGGCTCGGGCAAGTCGACCACGCTCGCCAGCGTCATCGACAAGATCAACACCGAGCGCAAACGTCACATCGTGACCATCGAGGATCCGGTGGAATACATCCATCAGCACAAGAAGTGCATCGTGAATCAACGTGAGGTGAAAGCAGATACGGAGACGTTCGGCGCCGCGCTCAAACACGTGCTGAGACAGGACCCCGACGTCATCCTGGTCGGTGAAATGCGCGACCACGAAACCATGGCCGCCGCGCTCACCATCGCGGAGACGGGCCACCTGACGCTGGCGACCCTGCACACGAACAGCACATTCGAATCGATCAATCGCATCGTGGATTCATTCCCGCCCTCGCAGCAGAACCAGGTCCGCGCCCAGCTCGCCTTCGTGCTCGAAGGCGTCATGGCGCAGCAGCTGGTCCCGCGCGCGCGCGGCAAAGGCCGCGTGCTCATCGCGGAAGTGATGGTATGCACTCCCGCCATCCGCGCCGT
>DATEHD010000075.1:0-2779 GCA_035279765.1 Candidatus Krumholzibacteriia bacterium
CACGTGATGCTGCGCGGCGGTCTCGACGGCGCGGGTGCCGAGAGCGGAATGAATGAAACCGCGGGCGCCGGTGTGTACTTCGGGATGTTCGGGCTCGATTACGCGTACCTGCACCACGACGCGTTCGAAGCCACGCACCGCGTGTCGATCCTCGCCAGCTTCTAGCTCCAAACACGTTGGCCGCGCGGAGGCTTGCCGAGGCGCGGTGAATTCAAAGAAAAGCAAGAGGCCGTCTCGTGTGGGAGACGGCCTCTTCGTTTTTCAGTCTGCTGCCTGTCTTCTGTCGCGTCAGGGAACTCCGGCTTCCATGCTGGAGCGCGGCGTCCAGACCACGATCACATCACCCGAGCGAATGCTCGAGCGCGAGAGCCCGTTCCACGACATCAGGTCCTGGACCGACACATTGAACTGTTTGCTGATGGAGTAGAGCGATTCGCCGCGCTCGACCACGTGCTTGGTCTTCTCGAAGCGCGACTCGTCCGCGTTGACCACCTGGGTGGCCGATGCCGTGTCACGAACCTCCGCCTGCTGGTACGACTCGCTGACGTAGATGGCGAGGCGCTGGCCGGCGTAGATGTGACGGCGGCGCGAGAGATTGTTCCACGAGCGGATGCGGTCGATGCTCGTGTGATAGTGCTCGGCGATCTCGCTCAGCGTGTCGCCGGGCTTGACCACGTGGACGATCTTCTTCTTGTCCGTGGGCGGGGCCGTCCAGGCGACCGCCGCGCGCTGCGCATAGCGCTGGAGCGCGTCACGATCCACACCATTGCTCGGGATCATGTACTGCGGCTTGGAATTGGCAAGGTCCGGGCTGGCGGTGACACCGGAGACCGGGATCATGAGCGTCTGTCCCACCGACAGCATGCTCTTGCGCTTGAGGCCGTTGGCATCGCGCACCGCTTCCACAGACGTGCTGTACTTGCCGGCGATCATGGAAAGGGTTTCGCCGCGCTTGACCTTGTGTTCCTTCCACGCCACGCGATCTGAGGCGGGAAGGTTGGCGAGCGACGCGAGGCAGGTATCGCCCGCGCCCTGGGGCACGCGCACCTGGATCTCCATGTTGGGCGGCGTCGCACCGCGGCGGAACTGCGGATTGAGGTCCTTGATAACGTCGCACGTCGTGCCCGCGCAGCGCGCCAGCACATCCAGATCGGTCGCTTCCGTCACCGTCACGAGGTCGTAACGGATGGGTTCCACCTGCGGGAGCGTGAAGCCGTACTTGGCCGGGTCGCGCAGGATGTAGAGCGCGGCCAGGAACTTCGGCACATAGCGCTCGGTCTGGAGCGGCAGGTCGAGCTGCCAGAAATTCTCCGACTTCTGGCGCGCGACCTGGCGTGCCACGCGGAACTCGCCGCAGTTGTACGCGGCGAACGCGAGGTACCAGTCACCCCAGATGTCGTAGAGATCCTTGAGATAGTTGCACGCGGCGTACGTCGACGCGGTTACGTCGCAGCGCTCGTCGTACCACCAGTTGACGCGCAGGTTGTAGCGGCGCGCGGTGCCGTTGATGAACTGCCACGGGCCGACCGCTTTCGCGCGCGACACCGCCTTGGTGGCGAAACCGCTTTCAATGAGCGCAATGCAGATGAGCTCCTGCGGCAGATCACGCTCGTCGAGAATCTTGGACACGGCCGGGCGGTGGAGCTCCATGCGGTAGAGCGCGCGCTCGAAGCGCTCGCGTCCCGGACCGGTGAAATACGTGAGCCAGAAATCGATGCGCGGGTTGCTGATGGTCGGGAAAATGGTGTTCTCGGTGAAGTACGGCGTCACGCCACCCGAGGGCATCTCCGGCCAGTGTGAGTTGGCCAGCGCCAGGCTGTCGTCGGCCGCGCTGTAATTGTCTTCATTGACGAGCGTGTCCGTCTCCAGCGTGTCGAGCGCGGAGAGGGAATTGAGCAGCTGCGCGAACTTGGGGTGATCCTCCGCGTGCGGGTGCAGGCGGATATAATTGTTCACGTCGTCGACGAGTGAATCGCGCGAGGACTGGAAACGATCGGCGTCACCCGCCGACTGGAAATGTCTGGTCTGCTCCAGACGCGACGTGAACGCATCAATAGAAGCGGACATCACATCCGGTGTGGATGTCTTGGTCGCGTGGGCCGGCTCGGGCGAGAGCGCAGGCTTATCCAGCTTGCTGAGGTCGGTCTGGGATGAACAGCCGATAGCTGCTACAGACATCCAGCCGGCCAGTGTCAGTAGGCCGATCAGGTTACGATGCGTCACGAGGGAGCCTCCTGGAGCGCCTCAAGGCGCCTTGCGAGATGAGAATAGGTCCTCGGCAATATGAGGTAGGTGTTGAGCAATCGGCAAGCCAAAATCGGCGTCCCGATGCCACGACCATCGCCCCACTTCGGATAACACTGGAAATGCCACGCGTAATCCGGATAAAATAAGATAGTTGTAAACTTGGACGGGTATCGACTGTGACACGCATCTACGACCAGGACTTCCGATACCTTCTGGCTCAGCTCGTCCCTCAGCACCGGCTTCCTCCAAGCCTGCGGCGAGATGTTGACCGGGCCCTACGGGGAAACCGGACGACCGAGTTGCGCCGCGAAGCGATACGGGCTCTCGAGGCGCTCTGCGACTCGGAGTACCTCGAGCACACCGGCCAGTTCACCGAGAACGGCAACGTGGTCCTTTCCTACCGGCGACCGCGCGGGGCGATGCGGCTGCGCGTGGCCGTTCCGCAGGCGGAATGGAATTCCTGGTCGTCCGTTCCGGCGTCAAATTCCGAAGCTCCTGCGCCACCTGACCCGGCAGGAATGTCCGAGCTTCC
>DATEHD010000076.1:0-8748 GCA_035279765.1 Candidatus Krumholzibacteriia bacterium
CGACCAGCAGTTCACCATCAATACGCTCGAAGTCAAGAACGTGCCCGGCCACGGTCACCACGCGATCTTCGTCACCAACGACCTGGACGACCCGCAGGATTTCGATCCCGTCCTCACGGCCATCCAGGGCGACAGTTTCAATCCACTGTGGGAGCAGATCAAGATCATCTTTAACGCGGGCGTCGCGCCGCGCCAGTTTACCTCCGACACGGAAGTGGAAGACGCGGCCACGGCGGGCGAAGATCACGCTCGTGGATACGGGAGAACTTAATCGTTGCTCGGTGGTCGGCTCCAAGAAGTAGCCAACACCGATGGAGAAGGAAATGCGCCGGTCGCGCAGGCGGCCGGCGCAACCCCACTCAATTCGTTACTGTCCCGGCCTTCCCCAACCGAGCTCGATCACTTCGAAATCGGTCGCGCGCAAATCGTGGAACGTGCTGTTGAGCACGTGGCTGTTCCAGCGCTGATCCATGGTCCCGGTCACGTAGAGGTTGCCGCCGTTGTCGGCGACGATCAGCCCGTAGGTCTTCATCGCCTGGAAGATCTTCTGGATCTCGGGCGGATACTGCGAGATATCGACCGAGGCCTTGAGTCGCAGGCGGCATCCCATCGGCGGCGCGCCCGCCGTGCTGCCCGCTGCGTGCGAGGCCGGCCACACGTAACCATTGCTGCGCCGCACCGCGACACGCAATGCGTGCTTGATGGGATTGGGGCCGAACGCTTCATCGTAGCGAACCAGTCCCGGAAACACGGCGAGCCCCGCAGCGTCGGTGGACGTCCAGCCTTCGGGCCGGCGCTTGTTGGTAGCAAGGTCGAAAACGGCGCCGCAGTTGGCTTCCCAGGTCGATCCGTTCCAGTGCGTCTGCACGAGCTCGTAGAGAAACCAGTTGTCGCGATCGAGAATGCACAGGTGGCGATCACCTTTTTCGCTGCCCTGGGATTCGATGAAGAGCGGATTGAACTTCGCTTCTTCGGGAATCGGATATCCCACCTTGTCGCTTTCGTCCGGGTACGCGGTGAAATCAACGGCGACTTTGGGCTCGGTTCCCGGGACGGTGACGTACGGGATGCCATAGCGCGGCGAGAAGTCCGCGTGTGGAACGCCACGGCCGATGGAGCTCTCCTGGTCGTTGAGCCACGCGATCATCTGATCGCTGTGTTCGTCGACAGGCGCCTGGCTCACGTCGAGGTTCCACCAGTTGTCGGGCAGCAGGTAAACCGGCCCGCGCGCCGTGAGGTCGGGCGAGAGCTCGACCTGCGCGGATACTTTGCCGTCCTTGTGCACCTGGTCATTGGGTGAAGGCCGGTCTTTGGGCGCGGTGCACGCGCACACCGCAACGAACATGGCGAGAAATGCAAAGCTGGAAGCTCGAAGAGACTTGATGTTCATGATGGGCGATCAAATACCAGTCGCGGGCCGGATGCAATACATATAAGGAGTGGCTGCGGGGGCAGGATTCGAACCTGCGATATCCGCGTTAACAGCGCGGCGTTGTGCCACTCAACTACCCCGCAGCGAGGCGCAAGAGATTACATCAAGGTGTGTGGCGTTGTCTCGGTCCGCAGGTTCCGCGCCTCTCAAGGCTGCGGCTGGGTGCGGGCGCGAACCAGCTGATACTGCGGGAAGGTGAAGGTGCGGCCGAGCTCGGTGACGACCATGACCTGATCCTCGGGAATGTCCCCGCCCTCGGCCGGCAGTATGAACTGCACGTCGAGTTCGGGCTGGTGCATGACGAGGCGCAGTGCACTGCCGTCGCTCATCGCACTCTTGATGTTGCCCCAGTTCCCCATGGCCGGATCTCCGGCATACACAAGCACGAGCTTCGAGCCGCCCGGCCATTGCTGTGACACGCACGCGCACACTTCCTGGGCCAGAACGGCGCGGCGCAGCACGCGAAGCTTGGGAATCTTCACGTCGTCGCTGCAGTAGTTGGTGAGGTTTTTCCTCACGGCGAGCGTTGAGCCCACCGCGGCCAGCACCACCACGCACGCCGTGGCCAGGCGCAGATTGCGCTCCCACGATTTCGCCAGCGATTCAATCACGGCATCCCCGAATCCGGCGAGCAGGTACCAGGCGCCGATCGCGGGCAGATAGAGATGAAACGAAAACACGTGGTAGTGAATGAAGAGCACCGGCGCCAGAAACAGGAGAAACGTCGCGCATCCAAACACGAGATCGCGCGGCTTCCGGCGCACCATGAACCACGCGATCAGGATAAGCCACACCAGGTGTGAGCCGCGCAGGCCGAGGGGAAGGTCGAGATAGGGATAGATGAGCCAGATC
Source organism: Candidatus Krumholzibacteriia bacterium (assembly GCA_035279765.1). GTDB lineage: Bacteria > Krumholzibacteriota > Krumholzibacteriia > WVZY01 > JAKEHA01 > JAKEHA01. The sequence goes on from DATEHD010000076.1 coordinate 2,285, forward strand.
GCAAACACGGAGCCCGTGTATTCGCGAAGATTGCTCAATACGTTGCCGCCGATCCACATCTCGTAGGGGCCGTCGTTCGGCAAGCCGCGGAGTCCGAGCACGTAAGCAGCGTAGACGAGCAGCAACAACAGCATCGGCAGGAGCGGTCCGCGGCACGCGCGCAAAGCGTCACGCCAGCCGTGCCGGCTCCACTGCCACACGATCAGGACCAGCGGCACGGCGAGCGTCTGTTCGTAGCTGGCCAGTGCGAGCAGATATGCGATCGTCGCCAACACCACCGGCGCGCGGGAACGCAGGGCGAGCGCATCCACCCCCCAGATCAGCGCGGCAAACGCAAACGTCGCTCCGAGCAATTGCTGCACGCACGATATCCACGCCACCGCCTCGAGATGGGAGACGTTGGCCGCGAAGAGCAGCACCGCGATCCAGCTCATCACGCGGGAAATGCCGAGGCGCCGCAGCAGCACTCCGGCGAGGATGGAATTGAGCGCGTGCAGCGCGAGCGACACGATGTGATACGGAGCCGGATTCAATCCGAACAGCGGCCACGCGATCAGGAAATAGAGCCCCTTGGTGAGCGGCCGGAAATGTCCGGGTCGCAGGTTGAAGAACTGCTCCATGGACGCGCGAAATCCGGAACTCGCTTTTTCGAGAAAGTAGAAATCGTCCTGGGAGAAGAAGAAGCGTGTGAGCGGCCAGTAGCAGTAGAAGACGAAGCAGACGATGAGCGCGCTACCCAGCAGAAACATCCAGCGGGGAGTGGATGCAAGACCCGGTGCTGGCGCACCACGCGGCTGTGGGGGAGCACGCATGTGGCCATTTTATCACATACTTACATTGCATATATACGGGTGTTTTGATAGGCGCCCGGCCGATGAGAGCCCTGGCATGTCGTCATCTGTGCTTTTCCGATGCCGGATCGTGAAACCGGGCGCTTGGCCATCCGTCGCCGCGAACCTTTTCCACGATTAATTTCCGAGCCGGTCCGACGCCCTTATCCGTTAGTTTGCAAACGTTTGGGGCGTCCGCATGCAGCGTTCTGTGAGCTTCCACACCAATTTCCTTACAGTTTTCTATTGCAGCATTTCGCCTACAGGCCTTAGTTGAGCGGAGCACAGGCACCGCCACGCGCGGATGCCCACTGATCGTGGCGCCCTGCCAGTCCCCGCGGCGGCACCACGACACAAAACGATGGTCCTTCGCGGGCATGTCTCGCCGCGAAGCGGTCCCGAAAAAATTGGGTTCTCGATTCGACCCTGACGTAGCCCGGGCGTGGGGCGCGACGCATCTTGCGCGCCTCGTGGAGGAGGTCCATGCGCCGAGCGATCTGTCACGGGTGGGGCGGACGGCTGATTGCCGCCGGCGCATTCGTGCTGCTGTTCATATCACCGATCGCGTCGCATGCGACGCCGATCATCTTTCGCATTTTCAATCTCGGCGAGTCCGCCGCGTACGTCGTGAGACGCAATGCGAGTACGCTGAGCACGGAATCAACCTCGTCGGTGGGCGTCTTTGCGGAACGCGTCGACGCCGTACCCGGCGATCAGATCGTGCTCGCGCCCAATGTCGATCTGGCGCCGCCCGTGCCGCCGTCGCTCGCCTCGGTTTCGGCAGCAGGTCCCGGCTGCGCGCATGTCGCCTGGGAACCCAGTAGCGATCCCTACGTCGTCGGCTATCGCATCTCTTACGGAGCCCTGTCGGTCGAGCAAGACCAGAGCACGCAGTACCAGTACTCGCACGAAGTGGGGGCGGTCGGCTCGTTTGACGCGTGCTCCCTCTCCGGCGGGACCTACTACTTCGCGATCCAGGCCATCAACTACGCGGGCCAGTCCAGCGGATACTCCCAGGAACGCTCCGTCCATCTCACCACCACCGCGGTGCTCATCTCGCGCTTTGACGCGCATGCCGCCGGCCGCAGCGTACAGCTCTCGTGGAGTGTCGAGACGGATGAGAACATCACTGGCTTCAACATCTACCGCCGCACCGAAGGCGGCGACCAGCGCCTCCTGCTCGATGCCCCGCTGGCGTCCTCGGCCACTTCCTACGTCGACAAGGACGTGCAGAACGGGACGCACTACACATACGTGCTCGCGGCTCTGCGCGATGACGGCTCCGAGATTCGTTCCGTGCCCGCGTCCGCGACCACGCCGTCGCTCGCACTGGCGCTCGAGCCCAATGCACCCAATCCCTTCCGTGAGACGACTCGCATTCCGTTCACGCTGGACACCGACTCGCACGTCGTCGTCCGTGTGTACGATGTGCGGGGCGCACTCGTCACGACGCTCTTGGACGGACCTCTGGCCCAGGGTTCACACGATGTGAGCTGGGACGGAGCGGACGCCAACGGACGGCGCGTGGCCTCGGGCGCATATTTCTACACGCTCAGCGCGGGACAGCGGATGCAATCGAGGAAAATGTTGCTGGTGCGGTAAGGTTGGGGGACGCGGAGCGGGCGGTGCCCGCTCCACAACCCGATCGTTTACGCGCTGGGGCGCCGCATCGCGACCACTTCGATCTCGACCAGCGCATTCATGGGAAGTCCCGCCACCGCGACAGTCGATCGTGCGGGAGGATCCTTGTCGAAGGACTCGCCGTACACCTCGTTCACCTTCGCAAAGTCGTCCATGTTCTTGAGGAAGATGGTGGACTTCACCACTTCGTCGAAGGTGAGTCCTGCCGCAGTCAGAATCGCCTTGATGTTCTTCAGCGCCTGCGCCGCCTGCTCCGCCGCATTGGCTCCCACCAATTTTCCCGTGCCCGGGTCGATCGCAATCTGACCCGATAAGAAAACGAAATCGCCAGCGCGAATCGCCTGCGTGTAGGGACCGATGGGCTGGGGCGCATGGACGGAATGCAGGGGTGATTTCATCTCCGCTCCTTCGATAGGCTTCAACTACGGATGGCGGCCGGCGCCGCCTTCCCGTCACACCTTACTCGACCGTGACGCTCTTGGCCAGATTTCTCGGCTGGTCCACGTCGCAGCCGCGCAGCACCGCAATGTGGTACGCGAGCAGCTGGAGCGGGATGACCGCCAGGGCCGGGTAGAGGAAGTCCAGCGTCTGCGGAATCATGATCACGTGGTCGGCCATCTCCGCCACTTCGTGGTCGCCCTCGTTGCAGATCACGATGATGCGGCCCTTGCGCGCCTTCACCTCGGCGATGTTGCCGAGAATCTTGTGGTACGCGTTGTCCTTCGGGCAGATCACCACGACAGGCATGTTCTTGTCGATGAGCGCGATGGGACCGTGCTTCATCTCGGCGGCCGGATAGCCTTCGGCGTGGATGTATGAGATTTCCTTGAGCTTGAGCGCGCCTTCGAGGCCCACCGGGAAGTTGGCGCCGCGGCCGAGGTAGAGGAAGTTGGTGTCGTTCTTGTACGCCTCGGCGATGGCCAGGATTTCCTTGTCTTTGTCGAGAATGCGCTGCACCTGCGCGGGAAGCGCCTGCAGATGCTCGATCTGCTCCTGGCCCTCGCGCTTGGACATGACGCGCAGGCGTCCGATCAGGAGCGCGATGAGGGAGAGCACGGTGATCTGCGACGTGAACGCCTTGGTGGAGGCAACACCGATTTCCGGACCGGCGTGAATGTACACACCACCGTCGGATTCGCGCGCGATTGTCGAGCCCACCACGTTGGAGATACCCAGCACGCGCGAGCCGCGGCGCTTGGCTTCGCGCATGGCTTCCAGGGTGTCGATGGTCTCGCCGCTCTGGCTGATGGCCAAGGTCACGGTGCCGGGCTCGATGATGGGATTGCGATAGCGGAACTCGGAGGCGTATTCCACTTCCACGGGAATGCGCGCGTGCTCTTCGATGATGTACTCGCCGATCAGGCCGGCGTGCCACGACGTGCCGCAGCCCAGGATCTGGATGCGCTTGATCGCGCGCAGCTCGTCGTCGGTCATGTTGAGACCGCCGAGCTTGGCGATGCCCTCTTCGTAGACGAGACGGCCGCGCATGGCGTTGGTGATGGTCTCGGGCTGCTCGTTGATCTCCTTCAGCATGAAGTGATCGAAGCCGCCCTTCTCGATCTGCTCGAGGTCCCAGTCGACTTCGTGCACCTCTTTGCTCGTCGTCACATTGTCGACGGTCTTGGTGACGAAACTGTCGCGGTACACGGTCGCCATCTCGTGGTCGTCGAGATACACGACCTTCTGCGTGTGCTTCAAGATCGCGGACACGTCCGAGGCGAGGAAGTTCTCCCCGCTCGCGACGCCCACGATCAAAGGCGAGCCGTTGCGCACGCCGATGATCTTGTCCGGCTCGCGCTTGCACATGATGACGAGGCCGTAAGTGCCTTCGAGCTGGCTCACCGTCTTCTGCACCGCTTCTTCCAGCGTCGCACCCTGCCTGTAGAATTTCTCCACCAGGTGCGCGATCACTTCGGTGTCGGTCTCGGTCGTGAAGGTGTGCCCTTCCTTGGCGAGCATCTGCTTGATCTTGGAATAGTTTTCGATGATGCCGTTGTGAACAACGGCAATCTCACCGGTGCAGTCGGTGTGCGGGTGGGCGTTCTCGGTGTTGGGCTCGCCGTGGGTGGCCCAGCGCGTGTGCGCCATGCCCGTGGAGCCCAGCCACGTCCGATGACTGACGAGGCGCTCGAGCCCCGAGATCTTGCCCTTGGTTTTCTCCACCAGGAGCGAGCCGTCCTCGAAGATGGCGACGCCCGCAGAGTCGTAGCCGCGGTATTCAAGGCGCTTCAGGCCTTCGATCAGGATCGGCATCGCCTGGGCGCCGCCGATGTAGCCAATGATTCCGCACATGGGTGATTCCTCTCGATCCTCTGCGTCAGCTGCGAATGAATTACCAGGAGGCGTCGAGTGCGGCGCGGGCGTCTTTCTGCAGAGCGTTCGCGCGTTCGATCGACGGGCCTTCGGTGATCACCCGGACGATACCCTCGGTGTTGGACACGCGCAGGTGCATCCATCCGTCCGCAAATGTCGCTTTTACGCCATCTTCCAGATCAATCTTAACAGGATTCATTGCCCCCAGGGCATCGGAAATGCGCCCCGGTGAGAACGCGCCGGCGAGGGCGACCTTTCCCTTGGTAATGATGAAGGGCGGGTAACGACGGGCGGCCTCGTCGAGAGACATGTTCGTCTCCGCCAAAAACTGCAATATCAATGCCATGCCCACCATGGCGTCACGGCCGGGGTGGAGCTCCGGAAAAATGACGCCGCCGTTGCCTTCGCCGCCGATCACCGCCTTCTCTTTGAGCATCCGGTCCACCACGTGGGCTTCGCCAACGGGTGTTCGATGGATTCGCACTCCGTGTTTCTTCGCCACGTGGTCCACCCAGGCCGACGTGGAAAGATTCACAACCACGTCACCCTTGCGGTGGCTCATCACCTCGTCGACGGCAAACGCCAGCGTGTACTCCTCGCTGATCGCGCGCGCATCCTTGTGCCCCGTCACCAGCGCCAGCCGGTCCGCATCCGGATCGGTGGCGAAGCCGAGGTCGGCGTTCGCTTTGCGCACGGCCTCCACGAGATCGATGAGGTTCGCCGGCGTCGGCTCGGGATCGCGATAGAAGTTTCCATCCGGCTCACAATTGAGCGGAATGACGCGCACGCCGAGCTTCTCCAGGAGCTCGGGCGCAATCACGCTGCCTGCACCGTTGATGCAATCCAACACCGCGGTGAAGCGTTTGCTCCGGATTTTCTCCACGTTGATGTCGGGGAGATTGAGAATGGCCTCGATGTGCTCCGCGGCCGCGTTTTCGTAGTGATGGCGCTTGCCGTTGTGCCCGCCGTCGGCGAATTCGAACTGGTTGTCCCGGTATGACGCGAGCAGACGGTCGCTCACATCCTTGGTGATGAAGATGCCGCGATGATCCAGGAACTTGAGTGCGTTCCACGCGATTGGATTGTGGCTGGCCGTGACCACGATACCGCCCACCGCATCCGTGCGCTCGGTGATGAGCTCGGTCGTGGGTGTGGTGGCAATGCCGGCATCGATCACATCGCGTCCGCTTCCCATGACCGCACCCATGACGCTGTACATGAATGCTTCCCCGCTCGGGCGCGTGTCGCGACCGACCACCACGGGACCTTTGGGAAGCGTGGCACAGTAAGCGAGGGTGAGACGCGTGACGACGTCGGCATCAATGGTCTGGCCGACGATGCCGCGGGCGCCGGCGACTGAAAAGAGAAGCTGGTTTGACATAGTGGGCTCGCGGCGGACGAATCCGCCGCGGTGAGCTCCGAATATAAGCGATGAAGCGCGAACCCGGCCATTCCGAAAAGGCACGTGTTCCCAGCGTGTTACGTCGCTCTACGGACGGCGTGCGGTTCTACGTTCATGCCCGTCGGTGGCCTCTACGGCGCAGTTTCAGTGACAACCCTGATGGGCCCGGCCGGACCAGCCGGTGCAACATGTCCTTTGAACCGTTGCGAGCGATGCGCCGCACCGGACGCGGGCACCAAACGGAAAGGCACGTGGCACCCATGCGCAAATTTTTGAGA
>DATEHD010000077.1:0-8415 GCA_035279765.1 Candidatus Krumholzibacteriia bacterium
CAGCCAGGTAACGGGGAAATATTCAGGTTTTCTTGGAAGTGAAAAAAAACCCGTCCTGTGCTATGCCTTTGATGACATGACCCGCAAGGGTGATTTCACCGCAAATATTCATCTACTCTGGATGGCCGGGCTGGCCGTCGGCATCGGCGTCATTTGCGCCTTCGTCGCGACCGCGCTGTTGTGGCAGATCGGTCTCTTCACGCATCTGTTCTACTACCCGGCCGATTTTGTTTCGGCGCTCGTCCACCATCCGCGGACACTGCTCACGCTCGAAGGCAACGGCCCGGCCGGGAATCATCTGGGCGTGCTCGCAATCTTCGTCCCGGTCGTGGGCGGACTGATCATCGGGCTGCTCGCACGCTACGGGTCGGATCGCATTCGCGGCCACGGCATCCCCGAGGCGATCGAGGCGATTCTCATCGGGCGCAGCCGGATGTCACCCAAAGTCGCGCTGCTCAAGCCGCTATCGTCCGCCATTTCGATTGGGTCCGGCGGGCCCTTCGGCGCGGAAGGCCCCATCATCATGACGGGCGGCGCGACAGGATCCATCATTGCGCAGGCATTTCATCTCACCGCGTCGGAGCGCAAGACGCTGCTCGTGGCCGGCGCGGCCGGCGGCATGTCGGCGACGTTCGCCACACCGGTGGCCGCCGTGTTGTTGGCGGTGGAGCTGCTTCTGTTTGAATGGAAGCCGCGGAGTCTCGTACCGGTGGCGCTCGCCAGCGCCGCGGCCGCACTCGTGCGAAGGCTTTTGCTTGGCGCGGGTCCTCTCTTTCCGGTCACATTGCACGCACCCCTTGATTCGACGACATGGCTTACCGCAGCGGGGATGGGGCTGGTGCTCGGCGTGCTCGCACTTCTGCTGACGAGCGCCGTATACGCGATGGAGGATGGCTTTCATCGCCTGCGTTTTCACTGGATGTGGTGGCCGGCGATCGGCGGATTGATCGTCGGAATCGGCGGATACTTCGAGCCGCACGCGCTTGGCGTGGGCTATGACCTGATCCGCGGAATGCTCCAGGGCAACATCGGCGCCGTCATCGGCAATCCTGAAAATCTCACCCGCGCATTGCTCGTGCTCGTGCTCGTCAAGGCGTTCATCTGGTCGGTGGCGCTCGGCTCGGGGACATCGGGCGGTGTGCTGGCGCCGCTGCTCATCATGGGGGGCGGGCTGGGTGTTGTGCTTTCGCCCTGGTTGCACGGCAACGACGCTGCGCTGTGGTCGCTCGTGGCCATCGCGGGCGTGCTGGGCGGCACCATGCGTTCGCCGCTCACCGGCACTGTGTTTGCGCTCGAGCTCACGCACGACATCAACGCACTGCCCGCGCTGCTCCTTGCCTCGGTGGTCGCGTACTGCTTCACCGTGCTGGTAATGAAGCGCTCCATTCTCACCGAGAAGATCGCGCGGCGTGGCTACCACGTGAGCCGTGAATACTCCGTCGATCCGCTCGAACGTATCAATGTGGAGCAGGTGATGACGCGCGATGTGGTGACGGTGCCCGCGTCGCTGCCCGCCTCACAACTATTGAAGGAGTACTTCCTCGCCGAAGGACGCGGCCTGCACCAGGCCTATCCCGTGGTCGACACGGAAGGACGCGTCTTGGGTGTCGTCAGCCGCTCCAGTCTTCTCGACGGCTGGATCGCCGATGCTGTCTTTTCGGGCGGGCGCGGCGTGACGGATCACCTGGATCCCATTATCGCGTTCGATCTGACGCGCGGTGATGCGATCACCGTGCATCCGTCGGAATCCTGCCGTACCGCGGCGGAACGCATGGTGGAAAAAGCCGTGGGCAGACTCCCCGTGGTCGCGCCGGATGGGAGCGGACGAGTGATCGGCATCGTGACCCGCGCCGATCTCCTGCGCGCCCGGGCGGTCACGGTGGAAGAAGAGATGGAGCGCGAGCGTCTGCTGTTGCGGTGATGGGCCAATCCCGGGCGGACTCTACCTTTTCCAGAATTCGCGACTTGAGCTATAGTACCCGGACCGGTGCAAGGGTGCCCGGGCGTTTTCGTGTTCGTGGAAAAACCATAGGAGCCTTCATGAATTGCCGTTCGCCGCTCGTGATGATGTTGTTCGTCGCTCTTGCCACCACCTCTTCCGGTTGCATGAAGAGCAAGCCGATGGGCTCACTTTCCATCTCGACACACGCGCGGAACAACGCGAAAGGTCCGTGGCAGGATGCGGTCGTCGTGGTGAACGGCGCCGGGTTCACTCCGCACAAGCGCATCGACCTCAAGTTCAAGAATCTTCCCGTCGACGCCGCGACCAGTCACCATTCATGGAGCACCAATGACATGCTGGCGCCGAGGACGGATGCGAACGGTGCATTCTCGTTCAGCGTCACCGTCAAGTCGTCGACCACGCCGGTGGCATCATGGAGCCGCTACGTCGGCTCATTTCCTCCGCTCGACTATTACGCGGATCCCAGCGGGGAAGTCACCGTGATTGCGCACGAGCACATGGGCCCGGGAGTGGCGACCGCCACCATGAAGGCGGGAGATCTGATCGCGGCACCGTACGCCGGCGCACCCGCCGACACGACGAAGGCGCCGAACGCAGCCACACAGATGCAGGGAAAATAGCGCACGATATAAAATGAAGCCGCGCGTCAGCCTGATCACCCTGGCCGTCGACGATCTCGAGCGCTCGCTGGCGTTCTATCGCGACGGTCTGGGCTGGATGACGAAGGGAATCGTCGGCACCGAGTTCGAGCATGGCGCGGTCGTGTTCTTCGAACTCGAAGGCGGCCTGAAGCTCGCACTCTGGCCGCGCGCGAGCCTCGAGCACGACTCCGGCATTCCGCATCACGCGCAAAGTCCCACCGAGTTCACACTGGGCCACAACGTCCGCTCCCGCGAAGAAGTCGACGCCGTGATGGTGCAGGCGATGGAGGCCGGCGCCACCATCGTAAAGCACGCGCACAATACCTTCTGGGGCGGATACGCCGGCTATCTTCAGGATCCCGACGGGCACCTGTGGGAAATAGCGTTCAATCCGCAGGCACTTCCTCGCGAGTGAGCCGTGGCGACACGCAAGCCATCGTCGACAGGCAAGTCACCGGATGAGCTCGCCGAAGCGCTCAACCAGTCGCAGCTCAAGAACTACCTGGATGCGCAGCCGTCGGACGCACGGAAGTTTCTGCAAAAGCTTCGCGATTTGATTCGATCCGCCGCGCGTGGCGCCACGGATTCGTTCGGCTACGGTACGCCCGAAATCCGGATGAAGGGCGAGACGCTCTTCCGCTACGAAGCAATGCAGCGCCACGTGAAGCTCTCGCCGATTCCGGCCGCGATCGACCGCGCGGAGCTCAAGGGCCTGCGCGCCACCAAAGACGCCATTCAGCTTCCATATTCGAAGCCGCTCCCCGTGGACATTCTGAACAAGCTCGTCAAGGCACGCATTGCGGAGCTGGGGAAATGAGCGACGAGGCGATCGAGAACCTGATTCTCGATCTCCTCGCATGGCTCGGGCCGGAGCCGCGGTCGTACCCCGAGGTAATGGACGCGTGGCGCACGTCGTGCCCGAAGCTCCCGGTGTGGGAAGAAGCGAATGAGCGCGGTTTCATAGAACAGTGCCAGCAACCGGGGCGCGGTACGCTGGTGTTCGTCGCGGCGCTGGGAGTCGCACACCTGCGCGCGCGGAGGCCCTGGCGCGCACCCTGACAGGCGCGCGCCGCGCGCACACCTTTTCCTTTGTCCCTTCTGGAGCGCATTCCCACCCGCAAGTGGGGTGATCCACCCATATCATCGCGCGCCGCCCCACTGTGATCTTTCCCACAGATGAGTCTGACGCAAGACGGCTGCGCCCACATGTTGGGTGCAGCAAAGTGGCGGTGGTCTCCGGCCGCACGCCAGAAAGGATTGACCCCATGTTGTGGACACTGATCGTGGTTCTGCTCCTGTTGTGGGCTATCGGCGTGGCGACGAGCTTTGGCGGTGGATTGATCCACCTGTTGCTGGCCATTGCTCTGATCGTGCTGGTGATCCGGCTGATCTCGGGGCGGCGCGTGGTCTAAAGCGCGCCCCGCGACACGCCGACCATCAACGTCCGCCATCCGCCGGCACGGGAAGGCAATGCTGTGCGAGGTGGCGGACGTTTTGTTATGCTGCCTCAATGAAGAACTCATCAACGGACATTCGCGAGCGCGCGCTCACCAAAGTTCCCGAGATCACGCTGCTGTTCTGGATCATCAAGATCGCAGCCACCACTCTCGGCGAAACCGGCGGTGATGCGCTATCCATGTCGCTCAAACTCGGCTACCTGGTGAGCACGGGGATCTTCGCCGTGATTTTTGTGGGCGCCGTGTACGCGCAGATCTCCGCCGCCCGCTTTCATCCGGGTCTGTACTGGCTGACGATCATCGCTTCGACAACCGTTGGAACCACGCTCGCCGACTTTGCCGATCGCTCGCTCGGAATCGGCTACACCGGTGGTTCGGCACTCCTGCTCCTGCTTCTCTTGACGTCGCTTTTCATATGGTATCGCGTCGAGGGAACCATCTCGGTGCGAAGCGTGAGCACGCCGCGCGTCGAAGTGTTCTACTGGGTGACGATCATGTTCTCGCAGACACTCGGCACCGCGCTCGGCGACTGGACCGCGGATACCGCAGGCCAGGGTTACATTGGCGGCATGTACATCTTCGGTGGATTGTTGCTGCTCGTGGTGGCGGCGTACTACTGGACGCGCATCAGTCGCGTGGCGCTCTTCTGGGCGGCCTTCGTACTCACCCGTCCGCTGGGCGCAGTTGTTGGCGATTTCCTCGACAAGCCGGTTGAGAAAGGCGGACTCGCGATCAGTCGCTTTGCTGCATCGGGTGCGTTGCTTGCTTTCATCGTGCTCTGTTGTCTGTTTATTCCACAACGTGCCGCGCGGGAAGCGCATTGAGTTATCGTAAGTGAACGGTTACTCTCGGGAGAACCCGTCGAAAGGAGCTCCCATTGAAGAACCGTCCCTCGGAGTACACGAAGCGCCAGGAAGGTACTGCCACCGTTTTCCAGGTCATTCCCGCTTCCGCGCCGAAGTTCACATACCTGCTTATCATCGGCGCCGTGTGCGCATTTGGCGGCCTCATCTCCATCGCATCCGGATTCGGTATCGTGTTTCTGCTCATGGGAGCCTTTGCGCTGTGGTACGGCTGGACGCGCGACCAGCGCCCCAAGGACCACCGCGTGCCATCGTCGTTTCGCGTCACGCCGGATCAGATTGATGCGGGCGGGCGTACCTTCTCGAAGGGCGACATCCATCGTCTGATTCTGAAGAACGGGATCACCGACAAAGAGCTCGACGTTCAGCAGTGGACGTCGAATACCAATGTGGCCGCCGGCATGGCACAGCGCGCGAAGATCGCCCAGGTGGCGAACTCACTCAACGTGGAGACGGGTGGAAAGTCCTACCTGCTCGCGGGTGGCATGGACGCGACCACGGCATACGGCCTGCTTCACGACGTCAGCAAGATCCTGGGCCTCAACATTTCGTAAGCCCCGGGAGGGAATCGCGACGCGCCGCCCATCGGTTCTTGTCCGGGCGTGTGATTTTCATCCCGGGCGTGCGTCCAACCAACAGTCGAGAGCCGGCCCGTCGTGTCGGCAAGGGCAGCATTGCAAACTCGAGCCTCCGGAGCATGCCATGTCCATCCGTCGTCGTGCCTTTCTGGCCGGTATTTCAAGCCTGCTATTGACCGCGCCCGCACTCGCCACTCCCATCCAGTGGACCGTGGGCAGCGGCGGCAACGGTCACTATTACGACATTATCCGGGTGCCCGCCGGAATCAGCTGGACCGCAGCCAATAACGCGGCGCTGGCGGCGAACGGCCACCTCGCTACCATTACGAGCTCGGCGGAAGGCCTCTTTGTCTATACGAACCTCGTCGACAATCCGATCTACTGGAACCAGGAACCGGGCGGCAGTGATCTTGGCCCGTGGCTCGGCGCCTACCAGACGTCGGACAACGGCAGCCATGCGTCGTTGAACTGGGTGTGGGTCACCGGCGAGCCGTGGTCGTATACGGACTGGCATAGTGGTGAGCCCAACAACTTCACAGGCCTGCTCGAGAATTACCTCAGCTATAAGTGTTCGGCCACCGCGAACTGTCGCAGCCCCCAGTGGAATGATCTCCCCGACAACATCAGCGGGTTTGGAACATCGGTGCTGGCGTACGTGATTGAGTGGGACGCACCCACCGCGGTGCGCACACCCGCCGTGGCGCGGATGCTGATTCGCGCCATACCCAATCCATTCAGCACCTCGACGCGTGTGAGCATCACGGCGCCGTCGAGGCAGGATGTCGTGGTTGGAATCTACGACGCATCGGGTCGGCGCGTGCGCGAGTTCAAGTCGGCGTCTGTGAACGGCGAGTACTCGCTCACGTGGGATGGGAACGACACCCGCGGCGTGCGCATGGCGTCGGGTATTTACTTCGCACGCGCAAGCTCGCGCGCGGGTGTGGTGGTGACGCGACTGGTTCTTGTCCGCTGATTAGACCTTCAGGGAACCGCGTCAGGCGCCCCGCGCTCGAAGACCTGACGGGTCCCTTGTTTACCTGAGCGGCGAGCGGTAGACTCTGCTCGCCGCACGCACTCGCATCCCTGGTTCGACTCACCACGCGGCGACTGCAAACAAAAAGGGGACCATTATGGACATCAAGGACATCCTCGCGCAGACCGGCGGGCTTCAGTCGATGGCGCAGGAGCTCGGTATCGACGAAGCCCAGGCCAGCAGTGGGACGGCCGCACTTCTTCCCGCGATTCTGGGCGGCTTCAAGAAGCAGGCACAGTCACAGAGCGGTGGTCTCGAAGGACTCGGCGGAATGCTCGGAAAACTCGGCGGCAGCGGCCTGCTCGAGAACGTGCTGTCGTCGCACCCGACCGATGTGAGCCAGGGCAACAACGTGCTCGCGCAGATTTTCGGTTCCAAAGATGTGAGCCGCGCCGTCTCGCAGCAGGCGTCGACACGCTCGGGTGTGGATCCGGCCACGCTCAAGAAAATGCTGCCGATGGTGGCGATGATGGTGGCCGGCTACATGGCGTCCCACAAGTCTGCGACGCAGGCGCAGGCGGCGGCGCAGCCCAAGGGCGGTCTCAGTAGTTTGTTGGGTGGAATCTTCGGCGGAGGTAGCGGCAACGCACTGCCGAGCGGCACTGCGGGACTCGCGAAGATGATCGACATGGACGGCGATGGCAACCCGCTCGACGACATCATGAAGATGATGGGGAAGAACCAGGGCTAGTTACTTGATCTCCATCAGGTAGCTCGTCAGCTTTCTGATTTTTGCGGCGCGCAGCTCGAACACATCGCAGAAGACCAGGTCCATCACGCCGCCGTCCGACCGGCCGGCGCGAACGGTCCCTTCCGCCACAACGACGTCGTTTTCTTCGACGACGCGCGTGACGGTGATCTCCGGTTTTCCGGCGAAGCCTTCGTCCACGATGTGCCCCGCGAACTCATCTTTCCCGTGGGTGTGGAACAACCCGGGGATGAGCCACTCCACGTCATCGGTGAGGCAGGCGAGAATGCGCGCCCGGTCCGTGTTCCGAAAGCCGTCCATGTAGGTGTCGACGGTTTGCTGGTTGGGTGCCATGTGAAAGCCTTTGGGTCGATGCGTGCACTGCGTCCAACGTAGTCTAGTCGACAAGTAGCTATCAGAAACAGCGGGTTCAACGTCGATGATCACACTCCAGCCCATCACACTCGAGGGAAATGGCGTGCGCCTCGAGCCCTTGTCGGGCGAGCACGCCTCCGATCTCGCCGCCGCTGTATCCGACGGCCGGCTATGGGAACTGTGGTTTACCGCCGTGCCCGCGCCGGACGACACGGCGACATACATCGCCACCGCCCTCCAGGGACAGAAAGACGGCCACATGCTGCCGTGGGTCGTGCGCGAGCTTTCGCAAGGAAAGATCGTCGGGAGCACGCGCTATCACGATGTGGTGGCGGCGATCGATCGCGTCGAAATCGGCTACACGTTCTACGCCAAGAGCTGGCAGAAAAGCCACGTCAACACGGGTTGCAAGCTGCTCCTCCTGGGTCACGCCTTCGATACGCTCGGCTGCAAGGTGGTGGGATTGCGCACCGATAATTTCAATACCGCATCGCAGAACGCGATCGAGGCGCTGGGTGCGAAGAAAGACGGCGTCATCCGCCACCACGCACCACGCCGCGATGGAAGCGCGCGCGACACCGTGATCTACAGCATCCTCGCCAACGAATGGCCTATTGTGAGGCGCCACCTCGAGCTGCGGCTGGCCCGTCACGAGAAACCCCTATAGATTTCGCCAACTTCTTGATGGTTCAACTGTAGTTGCTCGGACGGCGTCGCCCTCGTCCGTTGCTGCAACACAGGAGGACCTTCATGCGTTCGCTTCTCCGCGTCATTCTCGTTTTCGTTCTGTCATCGCCAATAACGGCTCTCGCCGCCG
>DATEHD010000078.1:0-2692 GCA_035279765.1 Candidatus Krumholzibacteriia bacterium
TGTTCTTTGATCAACCGCTCCGCGTCGGCAGTCGCCAGACGTTGCACCACAGCCTTCAATCGCTTGTCGCCTGTGCGCGCGTCATCGAGCAGCCGCTGCACCTTGGCATTCACATCCAAGGGCGCCGTGGTCAGGCGCTGCGACAGCTCCTGGAGAACGGCGTGCTTCTCGCGATAATCCGCCAGCGCGCGCACGCCAACCTTGAAATGCACCCGGTGGAAATTCCGCACCTTCTCCGTCTTTAACACCTTGATCATGCCGAGTTCGCCCGTCGTTCTCACGTGGGTCCCGCAGCACGGGATCACGTCGAAGTCGCGCACGGTCACGATGCGCGCCTCGCGCACGCCTTCCGGGACCTTGCGGCGCAGCTCGGACATGTCGACCTGCTCGATGGGCATGGTTGTGATGTCGATGGGCCGGTTCTCGTTGATGATCTGGTTGGAGAGATCTTCCGCGCGGGAGATGGCGCCGCTGTCGGGGGCGGGACCGTCCAGGTCGACGGTGCAGGTTTCTTCTCCCATGTGGAACCCTACCGTGTCGAGCTTGTCGGTCCGGATGAAGGCGCGGGAGAGAATGTGCTGGCCGGTGTGCTGTTGCATGTGGTCGAAGCGGCGCGGCCAATCGATGGTGCCGCGGGTCGACGCGCCGACAGGCGCGTCCCCTGTGACGATATGCACTACGGCGTCCCCATTCTCCTGAACGTCAGTGACGTTGACACCGTTGAGCGTTCCGTAATCCGGAAGCTGTCCCCCGGACTCGGGATAGAACAGCGTCTTGTCGAGCACGATCTCGGTTGCGTTGCCCGATTGCGCCCGCTGCGAGGACAACACCCTCGCCTCGAACACGGTCTCGTAGCTGTGATCGAGGTATAGCTTCTGTGTCATGGGAACAGGAACGGCGGGACTTGAACCCGGGCTAACTGGTCGCGAACGAGCGGCGCACAACTTTGTTCTCTTCGTCCACCTGGACGATGCGCGGCTGATGTTTGCGCGCTTCGACTTCGCTGTAGGTGCCGAAGGAGAAAATGATGACGCGATCACCGATGTGCCCGAGGCGCGCCGTGGCACCATTGAGCTCGATCTTGCCGGACCGCGCCGGTGCGGGAATGACGTACGTTTCGAACCGATCCCCCGTATTCATGTTGGCCACCAGGACCTTCTCCCACTTGACCAGCCCGACCTCCTCCATGAGAGCGCTGTCGATGACGATGCTGCCCTCGTAATGCATGTCGACGCCGGTCACGGTGGCCTGGTGAATCTTGGATTTCATGAGAATGAGTTCCATGGTGTCTTCTGGGTGACCTCCGGCGCCTATGATACGCATTTTCAGGCGCTTTGCACAAGCCGGTCAGTCCGCACGCCCGGGGCGCGGGAGGTATGCCCTGCGGTGGGAGATGGTCTAGCGGGCGGGGTTGCGGCGCGAAATCGCCACCGCGAAGAGAAGGCAGAGCACGCTCGCCAGAAACAACGGCGTGTCGCCGTGGCGCGCATAGAAGGTGAGACCCGATAGCTTCATAACACTCGCCGTCAAAACATCCGTCTTGTTCAATGGAATCTCATGGCTGATCTCGCCCGACGGCGTAACGATCATCGAAACTCCGCTGTTCGCGCTGCGCACCAGGTAGCGGCGGAATTCCACCGCGCGCGCGATGCACATCTGGGCGTGCTGATACGGTCCCGGCGTGTTGCCAAACCAGCCGTCGTTGGTGATGTTCACAAACAGCTGGGTGCCGTCCTTGACGCCTTCGCGGCACAGTTCCGGAAACACGGACTCGAAGCAGATCAGCGGCGTGAAGCGCACCGGTCCCGCATCCAGCGGCTCGCTGTCGGGGCCGGGGCGGAAGTTTGCCTGGCCGAAATCGATCTTTCGAATCCAGCGAAAGCGTGTCGACAACGGCAGCGCCTCGCCGAACGGGAGCAGGTGGCGCTTTGCGTATTTCTGGAGTGTCCCGTCGGTGCGGAACACGCCCGACGAATTGTAGATGTCGAGCTCCTTCTTCGGCCCCGTGTACGTGTGGTCCAGGAAGCCGACGTAGATCGGCATCTCGAGCCAGCGCGCCTCACCCAGGAGCTCGGCACGATGCGTCGGGCTGTTCTCGATGAACATCGGCGCACAGGTTTCCGGAAACACCACCAGCTGCGCCCCCTGATCGTGCGCAATCTTGGCCTGGCGATTGATCTGCGCAAAAGACGAGTCCTTGAACTCCGGCTTCCACTTGATGGCGAGATCGATGTTCGGCTGCGCAATCGCCACGCGCAGTGAATCCCCCGCCATCTGGTCCACGGTTTCCACGCGCTTGTCTCCATATATATAGAGCGACGCCGCGAGGGCGCACGCGCCCACCGCGCACAGCGCGCGGGCGCGGGGTCCGTGCGCTGCCAGCATTCCCGCCACCAGTGCATTGACCAGGACGATCACGAAGGAGAGTCCAAACACGCCCCACCACTCGGCTGTCTGCAACAAGGACGGATGATACGAGAGCGTGTAACCCAGTAGTCCCCACGGAAAGGCCAGCTCACCGCGCGAGCGTGCAAATTCGAAGAGCACCCAGACCGCCGGCGCCGAGAGCACAAACGGCACCGTACGCCATCGGGATGCATGAGCGACGACAAGCAGATGAAACGCGGGATACAGCGCGAGATACAAACCGAGCAACAGCAGCGCTGGAGTCATCAGCCACGGAATCGTCACA
>DATEHD010000079.1:0-4804 GCA_035279765.1 Candidatus Krumholzibacteriia bacterium
AGGCCACGACGACAGCGGCGCGTGAGGAGGCATGGCAGGACCGCCAGGCCGTCATGCGGTTCGAGACAGCGCTACAGACGCTCATCGACCGGGGTGTCGTGGAACGGATCACCGAGGAGCGGGCGAGCGCCCGGAAGTAACTCTTGACAGGTTGGGAGGTTTAACCCATAATGACCCCAGACACACCCGCTGCCGAAAAGGGCCAGGGCACCCCGCTCACCCAGAATCAAGCAGCGGAACAGTTCCTCAGTTTGCTCACCCCCAAAGGGCCAGAGACAACTGCGGAGCCGCAGGAAAGCACCGAATCCACCGAGGCCACCGCGCCAGCGGACCCGAGCGGATCACCGGATGCCGAAGGTTCGGATGAGACGGGCACGACGGAAGCTGCCGAGACGGCAACTGAGGCCACCCCGGAAGCGGGCCAGGGCGATCAGCGCACCGTTGAGGAGTTGAAGCGTGACTTGCTCGCCGACCATACCCGCAAGACGATGGCAGCGGCTGAAGAACGCAAGAAGTGGGAAGCCGAAGCCGCCGACGCGCGGGCGAAGCGCCAAGCCTATGCCGAACGCCTGACCGCTGTCGAAGAAGCTCTCAAAAGCTTCACCGCAGCGGAGCCCGATGCGGCCACGCTGGACCAGCTCCGCAAAGAGAATCCAGCCGAATACGCAGCGGTGCGCGCCGACATCCAAGCCAATCGCGATCGACTGGCCGCCGTACAGGCGGAAAAGGAGCGCGTGCGGCAGGACCAGTTGGCCGAACAGGCGAAGCTGGCCGAGCAACGCTTTGCCGAGGAACGGGACAAGATCCTCGCAGCGGTCCCGGAATGGAAAGACCCCGCCAAAGCGGAAGCCGCCGGTCGCGAACTCGTCGCCACCGCCCAGCAGTATGGGTTCACAGGCCCCGACATCGCCGCCGGATTCAACGATTCTCGGATCGTACTGCTCCTGCGGGATGCAGCGGCGTATCGGCAGCTCAAGGCCAAGGTGCCCGACACGAAGAAGAAGGTCGAGGCATTGAAAACGGCCACACCGGGGGCGCAACGAACGCCCGACCGGGGCATCGGCGAGAAGAAGGCGCTCGAACGGCTCTCGCAGAGCGGTCGCAAAGATGATGCGGCTGCCGTCTTTCTCGAACGATCCAAACAGCGGACGTGAGGATGCCACGGGCTCCTCATACCGCACGGGTGAGGAGCCCATATGGCCGCGCCAGAAACCAACACATACCAAACGTATCAGGCGAAGGGCGGGAAAGAGGATGTCTCGGACATCATCTCCCGCATTTCGCCGGAGGACACGCCGTACACCTCGAACGTCGGTTCGGGCAAAGCCCGAAACACGTTCCACGAAGTCTTGCAGGATTCGCTCCGCGCCGCCGATACAACGAACGCCCAGATTGAAGGGTTCGTCGTCTCGCATACAGCGAGAGCCCCAGTCGCGCGGGTCGGCAACTACACGCAGATCATCGCCGGGGATGTGATCGTCTCGGGTTCGCTCGAAGTGCAGGACAAGTACGGGCGGGACTCCGAGATGGCCTTCCAGAAGGCCAAGATCGGTGCCGAACTCAAGCGCGACGCCGAGGCGATCTGTCTGCGCAATGGCGGGGCTGTGGCTGGCGATTCCGCCACCGCGCGCCAAACCGCCGGCCTCCCGGCCTGGATCAAGAGCAACACGGTGTTCGAGTCTGCGGGTGCCGATCCCGTGTATACGAACATCCCGACCGCCGCGCGGACCGACGGCACCGCCGATGCCTTCGAGGAAGTGGACATCAAGGAGGGGATGCGGGAAGCCTACACGAACGGCGGGAAGCCAAAGATGCTGCTCGTCGGCCCCTTCAACAAGGACGCCTTCGGCACCTTCACGGGCGTCGCGACCAAGACGTTCTATCAGAGCGCCGTGGCCGAGACCAAGATCATCGGTGCCGCCGACGTGTATGTGTCCTCGTTCGGCAACCTCGCCGTGGTGCCGAGTCTGTTCCAGCGCGGTCGCGATGCGTTCGGTATCGACCCCGAGCTGTGCGAACTCTCTTGGTACCGCCCGTACTTCTTCAAGCCACTCGGAGACACGGGCGACGCCGACCGTGGCGTCATCATCGGCGAGTTCGCCAACACCGTGAAGAACGAGGCGGGGATTTTCGGGATCTACGATCTCACGACCTCGTAGTAATCTGGATGGTCAGGGCGACCTGACCCAAATGCGGCGGCGGGGTGGATCGCCGTCAGAACATCCCGCCGCATCCTCTCACAGGAGTTGACACATGGCGCTCACCACAATTGGCTTGCTCTGCACCTTTTCGCTCGGCGGCACCACGACCGCTGGCGTCGTCATCGGCAAGCCGAACACCACGACCGACCGCGTGGCCTACATGTTCCGCTCGATCGCGGGCGACCGCGTGACGTGGGCCAAAGAAGCCGACACCACGGCGACCACTGTCGTCACCGGATCGGTCTGAGGACGCAGGGGGCGCGCCGTTCGGCGCCCCCGCTTTTCTATGGCGTCCCGACGACTGCTCGACCGAAATCCCCTCTTGGGGATTACCCGTTACTTTCACTACCACGACAATGGGACATTCACCATTGAGACGGTGCAGGACGTGGGCGCCATCGTGGAAGCGAACAAGCGGCAGTTCAACAATGCCGAAAAGCGGTTCGGCAACAAACAGGAGTTTCACCATGTTGGCCGCATCCCACTGTCGCTCTACTACCAGTACATCACGACCGGCGATGACTCGGACATTCGCAAGTTCCTAAACAACACTGGAGAACACGGCGCGTGGCGCACGAAACCCGTGAAACTGTGACCAGCCCCAAAGTCGCCATCTGCTGCCCGACGGGCGATCACGTCGCCGCCATGTGGGCGCACGATTTCGCACGGATGCTCGGCCACACGATTCGCCATCGGCCCGACATCGACCTCCTGCACCTGATGATGCCCGGCTCGCTCATCGCGAAGCAGCGCGAGGCACTGGTGCTCGAAGTGCTCAAGGAAGCGCCCGACTACACACATGTTCTCTGGCTCGACACCGATATGCGGTTCCCGCCCGAGACGCTGCTGGGCCTCCTCGCCCGGCAGAAACGCATCGTCGCCGGGAACTACGTCGAACGGCGCCCCCCATTCCGCCCCGTCGCCTTTCCCGAGTTGCGTCGGGCGAATACACGCCTGTTCTCGCGCCCCGAGGACAAGGGGCTGGAGGAAATCGAGGCGGTGGGCTTCGGCTGCGTGCTCATCGAACTGGACGTGTTCAAGTCGCTGCCCCGCCCGTGGTTCTGTGTCGGCTGGGTGAAAGAGACACAAGAGCACGTCGGCGAGGATGTGTTCTTCTGCGAAACGGCGCGGCGCAACGGCGAGCACATCTGGCTCGACCACGACCTGTCGCAACACATCGGGCACGTCGGCACGCTGGAGTTCACGATGACGCACTCCCTCGCCTATCACTCGGCGACTCCGAATGGGAATGGGCACGACGGTCCAGTGCCGGTGACGGAGCGCAGTCTGGAGTTGGTGAAGCCGTGAGCGTCACAACCTTCACCGAACTCAAGGCGAGCATCGCATCGTGGGCCAATCGCCGGGACAGCGTGGTCACGGACGCCATCCCGGACTGGATCGCATTCTTCGAGGCGCGCGCGCGACGGGAGCTGGATTCGTGGCTCACCGGCACCGTGTCCTTCACGAATGTCACCGCCGACAAAGAGATCAGCGCGAGTGTGGATGCGGTGCAGAGCGTGGCCTACGGCGATGGAGCGGCGGGTGTCTATAATCATCCGCTCGACTTGATTGATTTCGCCGAATACCACCGTCGGTTGAGTTGCGATGCTTCTGTCCGCCAGCCTGTGCAGGCCGTCTATGCCGACCGCGACGAGGTGGCGAACACCTATACGCTGCGGTTCTATCCGCCGGTCAGCGCATCGGCACCAATCACCAATCTGACCGTATTCGGCATGGGTGTGTTGCCATCGCTCAGTGGCAGCCAGCCGACGAATCGGTTGCTCGCTGTCGCGCCCGATTTGTACGTGAAGGGCTCCCTCGTCGAAGGCGCCGAGTTCTTGAAGGACGACGATCGCATCCCTATCTGGGCAAGAGAAGTTGACCGTTCGATCCGCGCCCTCAACCTCTTACAGGAACGTCGGCGCGCAGGGGGGCAGCCTCGCCCCGCGCCGCTTCCGGTGGTGTTCGGATGACAACGACCTTCACGAACAACTACGGCTTTGATAAGCCCGCCGATGGCGATGGCGGTTGGGGCACGCTCCGCAACAACAATATGGACGACTTGGATGCGGAGCTAGGGAAACCACGCATCCTCTCGGCCCAACTGACGTGGGGTGCCACCACGACGTTCGACTTGAGCACTTCGCGGATGTTTCACGGGACGAACAGCCAGATCAGTACATTGGCATTCTCGAACGTCCCGAGCAACTTCCCGAATGGCGCGAATGTTCCCTTCGTGCTCTGGCACGCGCTCATCACCAACGGTGCAGCCTTCGCGATCACGTATCCTGGCTCGGTCGTGTGGTTGCGTGGCGTGGCGCCCACGCTCCAGGTGGCTGGTGTCGATCATCTGATTTTCTTCACCCGCGATGGCGGCACCACGGTCTACGGTCTCCATGTTGGGAAAAACCTCGCCATGACGGGGGCACTCAAGAGCCAAGCGGGCAGCTCCACGACCTCGGCGCGCTCTCCGATCGTGACGCATCTGAACTCGAACCTCTCGACGGGGAGCACCAGCGAAGTCAGCATCGGCTCCTACGTGGTCCCGGCAAGTATGCTGGCGACAAACAGCGATGCGTTGCGTGTGCGGGTGCATGGCCGGG
>DATEHD010000080.1:0-8021 GCA_035279765.1 Candidatus Krumholzibacteriia bacterium
GCCACCGCCACCGGAGCCGCCGCCAACCTTGAACTCGGGGTTGCCATGGCCGCCTCCCTGATCGGAGCAATCGCACGCGATCTGGTAGCCGATGGTCTTTCTGCCGGCGTGTTTTTGAACTGTAAGCCTCACACACTCTCCTGCCTTGAGAGTTACTTCTTGATGCGTCAACCCGAACAGAACGGGCGGAAACGTCAGTCTGAATGTGCACTGCGCGTCGTTGAGGTAGCACACGGCATCCCCCGGATTAACGCTACAACTCTCCATCGAAGTGCCAGACGCATCGACGGGGTCGCACTTGTTGTCGAGGTGGATCACCACCCTGCATGCTTCTCCGTTGCATGTCTTGCCCGTGGATCCGCCACCGGGTGGATAGCATTCACTGACGCCGGTAGTCACGAAGAACACCAGCGCCAGGCAGATCAGAAGCACCGAGATTCGCATGGAATCCTCCTTGGGGGCGACGGGCACGCGGCCCGCCGGTTTGGGGGGGCTTGCTCAAGGGCTGTTGCTGACCGCCTTGGCCCCATCGGCGGCATCGACGATGCTGATCATCTTCAAGAATCGATCGTCTCTAACCAGGTCGTGCAACGTTGGGTCACTCTTGATCAAGGACAACTGATAGCCGTGTCTTACAGCGTTGGCCAGGTGTCGCATCGCCAGCGGCCGGTTGCCGAGTTTCTCGCATGCACTCCCGACGTAATACATTACCTCGCTGTCTTTCTGAAGGAACGGCTCTGCACGCGCGATCATTTCCCGGGCGCGCACGGAATCGCCCGACATGGCGTAGTAGTTGACAAGCCGGGCGACAAGTCTTGGTGATTCGGGCGTCGATGCGAGCGCTTTCTCGGCGAGATTGATGGCGCGACGGTACAGTTCAAGGGCGCGCGGACGTGAGCCGTCTACCCAGTAAAGGGTGCTCGCGAGATTGCCGATTACCGTTCCGTCGGTGGAGTCGCAATACTCGGGAGACAGCGCGAGCTCGAAATACGACGCGGCCGCTTTGAACTTTCCGTCGAGATAGAGCGAGGTGGCGACGTTATTGCATGAATTGCAATCCGGGCGAACTTGGAACGCGCGCAAGAGAATCCTCTGCGCGCCCGCCCAGTTGCCCTGTTCATAGTAAACCGCTCCGAGGTTGGTCATCGATTGGATGTCGTCTGGGGCAAGAGCGAGCGCCGTCTGCCACTCGGTGGTGGCTTTGTCCAGCTTGTGCTGATCGTAGTAGAACGCGCCGAGAAAACGACGTGCCACCCAATAGTCGGACCGCGCCGCGACAGCATCGCGGTAAGATTGTTCAGCTTCCTCGAACCGGCTCTGGCTCGCGCACAGATCCGCCAGGCGCTCACGGGCGGGGAAACTCGTGCCATCGACCTCAATCGCGGATCGGTAACATGCTTCCGCGCTGTCCGGAAGCTGCATGGCGCGGAACACATTCCCCAAGACGACCCGTGCATCCGTCAATAGCGGTGACGCGGTACGTGCCCGGCGGCCTGACTGCAACGCGATCGTGAGATGAGCGCGGTCGGAGTCACGATTGTATTGCAGGAGCTCCGCGTAGCTGCGCGCACAATTCGCAAGAGCAAACGTTGAATCGTAATCCGTGCTGGTCCGCAAAGTTCGAAGGGTGAGATCTCTCGCGGCAGGGTTCGATGAATGGCGATAGTAGGACAGGCCCTCGAGGTATGGACGTACCGCCGCGGGCGCACGTGCGTGCCATGGCATACCGCGGGGTATCGACCGCATGTCCACGCCGAACCAGTTTCCCAAGACGATGGGAAGCGAGTCCATGACGGCCGCCGTGGAGTCGATGTCGAACGCAAGTGAAGCCTGGCGCAGGATGCGTCCGTGGACCGCATCCAGCAACTTGAGCCGAACGCGCGGACCAGCGCCGACGCGCTGTACATCGCCGGTAATGACGTAGTTCGCTCCGAAAGCGCCGGTCGCTTGCTTCGGGCTGGCGAGTTGTGCATCGGCGACAACACTATAGACCGCCGTCCACATGGACTTGTGGCCGCGGCCGACCCATCGAGCAATTCTCGATGTGTGATCCGAAAAGCCGTCGACGACAGCATCATTTTGTTGTCCCACCAGATTCTCAAAAGGTACTACTGCGAGTCTGATCTTGGTGGTGTATGGCGAGTGCACGTGGAACTGTTTCCATGCGAATGCTCCACCAGCGAGCACGATCAACGTCGCGGCAATCGCAGCGAAGCGCCGTGTCAAAACCTTGCGCCGGCGTTCGCGCAGAATGGGAGCGATGGTTGCCGATGCCACCGACGACTCCCAGCCGAGCTCCTGCGCCGCGCCCACCATGTCTTCCAGCAGCTCCTCCATCGTCTGGTAGCGCTTGGCGGGATCCTTCTCGAGGCACCGATCGACAATGCGCGCGCACGGCGGCGGAACGGTATCGGGAAGCGGAATGTGCGGCTCGTGCACGATGGAGTACACGAGCGCTGCATTCACTTCGCCATGAAAGGGAAGATGCCCTGTGAGTAGCTCATACAGCGTGACACCGAGCGACCAGATGTCTGTGTTCGCGCTCACCGTGGAATCCGACGTCTGTTCGGGCGACATGTACGCCACGGTTCCCACCGTGACGCCGCTGGTCGTGACGCGTGAGTCACCGATCAATAGCGCGAGCCCGAAATCGACAATGCGGACGAAGCCGTCATCGGTGAGGATCACATTGCCGGGCTTGATGTCGCGGTGCACGATGCCGCGACGGTGCGCGGCCCACAGTCCCTGCGCAATTCCGAACGCGATCGAGAACGCTTCGCGCGGCGCGACCGGTCCGTCGCTCACCACGTCACGCAGCGAGCGCCCCTCGCAGTAGCTCATGGCCATGAAGTAGCGGCCGTCGGCTTCGCCGACTTCGTACACGTGGCAGACGTTGGGATGGTCGATGGAGGACGCCGCGCGCGCTTCGTGGAGGAAACGTTTGCGAACGGATTCGTTGGAGAGCAGCTCGGTATTGAGGAACTTGAGGGCAACGACGCGGCCCAGGCGGGTATCCTCCGCCTTGTAGACCACGCCCATGCCGCCCCCGCCGAGGCGGTCGAGGATCGTGTAGTGGGAAACTTCGCGTCCGATCACTTCAACGCTCCGGGGGCTGGATTCGTCGAGTCGTTCTCGGCTCGCGGGGATGATATCACCCGCCGGGAGGCGAGGGAAGCAGCGCGCCGGGCGCTCCAGGCGAGCTGATCCTTGACCCCGCGCGGGCCGGTATGTAATATGGTGCGAGCACGTCCTTTTAACCGGGCCCTGAGAGGCCCCGAAGGGATCCACACATGAGCTTCTGCGGTTCCTCCCGCGCTGGCGGGAAGGGTTCAATTCGGTCAGTTCGCCTTTCCCCTGCCTCGGGAAGGCGTTTTTTTGTGTCCCGATCCGCGGCGCGCTTGCGCCGGAAGGTCTCGCGATGACGCACCCCACCCGCCCACGCGGCAAAATGATTCTCGCCGACGGCACGAAGTACGACGGTTTCCTGACCGGCGCCGCCACACGTCCCGACTTCAAGCACGTGTGGGGCGAAGTCGTATTCAATACATCGATGACCGGCTACCAGGAAGTCATCACCGATCCCTCGTACGCGGGGCAGATCGTCGTGATGACGTACCCGCAGATCGGAAACTACGGCGTCACCATCGAAGACAGCGAGAAGCCGGCGATTGCGGCGCGCGGCCTGGTGGTGCGCGATCTGCAGGAGTTCTTCTCGCCGGGTCCGGGTCGCATGAGTCTCGAACAGTTCATGATCGACCAGAATCTCGCCGGCATCACCGGCGTCGATTCGCGCGCGATCACGCGCCACATCCGCGACAAGGGCTCCATTGTAGCGGCCATCGGTGCGGCGGAAATGAGCGACGAAGAACTTCTCGGGATTGCGACGTCGCACAAGTTGGATCGCAGTGAGCGTCTGGTTGAAAACGTGAGTGGCAGTTTGAACGCGGTGCATGAAGGTTCCGCCGCTCGCGCGGCGGTGCTGGATCTCGGCGTCAAAAAGAGCATCGTCGACAACGTCCGCCGCCTCGGGCTGACGACACAGGTGTTCGACGCATCGTTCACTGCCGACGACATTCTGGGCGGCGGTTTCGATTTCGTGGTGGTGTCGAACGGCCCCGGCGATCCCACTGACATCCCGCACGTGGTCGATGAAGTGAAGAAGCTCATCGGCCGCCTGCCCATGCTCGGCATCTGTCTCGGCCATCAACTGATCGCGCTCGCGCTGGGGGCGTCGACATACAAGCTCAAGTTTGGACATCATGGCGCGAACCAACCCGTGCTCGACCTGCACACCGGTCGCGTGTTCATCACCAGCCAGAACCACAACTACGCCGTGAGCGATGCGATCGCGGACCACCTCGGCGTGCAGGTGACGTACACCAACGCCGCCGACGGCACGCTGGAAGGATTCCTCGACGAGCACCGCATGATCGAATGCGTGCAGTTTCATCCCGAAGCTTCGCCGGGACCGCACGACTGCAACTTCATCTTCGACAGATTTCTCGAACATGTGACGCAGTGGCGCAACACGCGCGCATCGAAGACGACGGGAGCGGCCACGCCGAACGTGACGCCGATCAAGCGCGGAGGTGATACGCATGCCACGGCTTGACGACATCAAATCGGTGATGGTGATCGGCAGCGGTCCGATCGTGATCGGCCAGGGCTGCGAATTCGATTATTCGGGCACGCAGGCCATCCGCGCGCTGCGCGAAGAAGGCCTGCGCGTGGTGCTGATCAACAGCAACCCTGCCACCATCATGACCGACCCGGAGATGGCGGATGCGACATACATCGAGCCGCTCACCTTCGAGGCCTGCCGCAGCATCATCCAGCGCGAGCGTCCCGATGTGCTCCTGCCCACGCTGGGCGGACAGACGGCGCTCAATCTCGCCATGGAGCTTTCCGATTCCGGTGTGCTGGAGGAATTCGGTGTGCGCCTGATCGGCGTTGATCTCAAAATGATCCGCCGGGCCGAGGATCGCAGCCAGTTCAAGCTCCTGTGCGAAGAAGCCGGCTTCGACACGCCGCGCAGCGCCATCGCGCATTCCATGGACGAGGCCATGCGCGCGCTCGACTCGATCGGGTTGCCCGTCATCATCCGCGCGTCGTTCACGCTGGGCGGAAGCGGCAGCGGCATGGCGCGCACGCGCGAGGACTTCATCCGCATCGTCAAGATGGGACTCACCAAGTCTCCGGTGCGCGAAGTGCTCATCGAAGAATCCGTCGAGGGCTGGAAGGAATTCGAGCTCGAAGTGATGCGCGACCGCGCCAACAACCACGTGGTCGTGTGCTCCATCGAGAACCTCGACCCCATGGGCGTGCACACCGGCGACAGCGTCACGGTGGCGCCCGTGCAGACGCTGCGCGACCGCGAATACCAGAAAATGCGCGACGCCGCTTTCAAGATCATGGACATGGTCGGCATCTGGGGCGGCGCCAACGTGCAGTTCGCCATCGAGCCCGCGACCGGCCGCATGATCGTGATCGAGATGAATCCGCGCGTGTCGCGCTCGTCCGCGCTGGCGTCCAAGGCGACGGGTTATCCCATCGCCAAAGTCGCGGCGCGCCTGGCACTGGGCTACACGCTGCACGAGCTCCCCAACGACATCGTGGGCACCATTCCCGCCGCGTTCGAGCCGTCGCTCGACTACGTGGTGGTGAAGATTCCGCGCTGGAATTTCGAAAAGTTCCGCGGCGTGGAAGACGCGCTCGGATCGTTCATGCAATCGATCGGCGAAGTGATGGCGCTCGGGCGCACCTTCAACGAAGCGCTGCAGAAAGCGCTGCGCTCGCTCGAGAACGACTGGAACGGGCTCGACTCGGTCGAGTTCGCCGCCGGGGACCTCGAGCGCCTGCTCAAGATTCCCAATTCGATGCGCCTGTTCGCGGTGAAGGCCGCGTATCGCGCGGGCTGGACAACCGAGCGCATTTACGACCTCTCCAAGATCGATCCGTGGTTCCTCGAAAACTTCCGGAGCATTGTCGCCAAGGAAGCGCTGGTACGAGCCTCCGCGTTTCCGCCTGCGCCCGAGCTCATGCGCGACGTGAAGCGTTTCGGGTTCGCCGACCGCCAGCTCGCCTCGCTGTGGCAGGTGGACGAGGACGACGTGGTGCGCGCGCGCGAGAAGATGAACATCCTGCCCGTGGTCAAGATGGTGGACACCTGCGCGGGCGAGTTCGAAGCCCGCACTC
The DNA here is from genome assembly GCA_035279765.1 of Candidatus Krumholzibacteriia bacterium. Taxonomy (GTDB): domain Bacteria; phylum Krumholzibacteriota; class Krumholzibacteriia; order WVZY01; family JAKEHA01; genus JAKEHA01. Next base: position 6,196 of record DATEHD010000080.1, read on the forward strand.
CTTATTACTACGTGGTGTACGACGACGAATGCGACGTCGCCACCGACACGCGCCGCACCCGCTCAGGCAAACAGAAAGTCGTGATCCTGGGCAGCGGGCCCAACCGCATCGGGCAGGGGATCGAGTTCGACTACTGCTGCGTGCACGCGGCGATGGCGCTGCGCGACATGGGCTACGAATCGATCATGGTCAACTGCAACCCGGAAACTGTCAGCACCGACTTCGACATTTCGGATCGTCTCTACTTCGAGCCGGTGGCGTACGAGCACGTGATGGCAATCGTCGCCAAAGAGAAACCGCTCGGCGTGATCTTCCAGTTCGGCGGACAGACGCCGCTCAAGCTCCTGCACCGTCTCGCGCAGGCGGGCGTGCCGGTGCTGGGGACGGGCGTGGAAGCCGTCGACAAGGCGGAGGACCGCGAACGCTGCCAGGAATTGATGCTGGGCTTAGGGATAAAGCATCCGCCCTGCGCCTTCGCCTCGACGCGCGAAGAAACCGTGCGCGTCGCATCCCAGATCGGCTATCCCGTCCTGCTGCGGCCTCCCTACGTTCTCGGCGGGCGTTCCATGGAGCTCGTGCGCAGCGAAGAGGAAATCCTCTCCTGCGTGGACGCTGCGCTCGCATCCAGCGGCACACGCGCACTCATGATCGACAAGTTCATCGAAGGCGCCGTGGAAGTGGATATCGACTGTGTCTGTGACGGCGAAAATGTCGTGATCGCGGGACTCATGGAGCACATGGAAGAAGCCGGCATTCACTCCGGCGATTCGAGCTGCGTCATTCCGCCGCTTGCCATCGAGGAAGAGGTCGCGGAGGAGATCAAGCGTCAGACCGTGCGCATCGCGAAGGCGCTGGGTGTCGTGGGTATGATGAACGCGCAGTTTGCCATCAAGGACAACCGCATCTACTGTTTCGAGGTGAATCCACGCGCGTCGCGAACGGTGCCGTACGTGAGCAAAGCCACCGGCGTCCAGTGGATCAAGGTGGCCACGCGCGCCGTCATGGGAGAAGCCCTCGACATGGCACGCTACGCCGAGCTGGTGCAGCCCGACTACATGTCCGTGAAAGCGCCGGTGTTTCCCTTCGACAAGTTCCCGGGCGTGGATTCGATCCTCGGCCCGGAGATGCGCTCCACGGGCGAAGTGATGGGCATCGGCGAAACCTTCGACGAGGCCTTCATCAAGGCGCAGCTCGGCGCGGGCTATCGTCTTCCCAAAGGCAGCCACATCTTCATCTCGGTGGCGAACCGCTACAAGCGCAAGGTGATCTTCCCGGTCAAGGCACTTGTCGAGATGGGCTACAAGATCGTCGCCACCGAAGGCATGGCGCGCGTGCTGCGCTCGCACGGTGTCGCGGTGAAGGTCGTGCACAAACTTTCCGAAGGCGACTCCGGCATTCTCGAGATGATCGAAGACGGAACCATCACGCTGGTGGTCAACATGGCGTGGAGCCGCAAGTCGATCGAGGATGACAAGTTCATCCGTCTCGCCGCCAACAAGATGAAGGTGCCGTGCATCACGACGATGGCGGGCTTTCACGCGCTGGTGCTGGGTCTGCAGACCGTGGCCGGTGGCCCGCTGCACGTCGAGTCCATCCAGAACTACAACGCCCGGCTGCGGCCCGCTGTGGAAAGCGCCGGCGCGGGAAGTGAGACCGCCGACGCCGTCGGCGAAGTGGCGTGAAAACACCGGCCGGAACGGCCGGAATCATGGTGTCGCGACTCCCGGTTACTTGTCTCGTACTGGCCCAGAACTGCGCCGGCATCCTGCCGCGTTGTCTGCATTCGCTCTCCTTCGCTGATGACATCCTGGTCGTCGATGGCGGTA
>DATEHD010000081.1:0-3459 GCA_035279765.1 Candidatus Krumholzibacteriia bacterium
TCTCCACACGTCGTCGAACATGCCGCCGGCGACGACATCCCAGTCGCCGCGCTTCCATGCCTTGAGCTGCGACTCGTTCTTCGCGGCCGCGCCGATCGTCTGCTCGTAGTTGGGATCCGCAAAGAGCAGAATCTTGTTCTCGGAGAGATCACCGTGCACGACGACGCGGTGGTGCGTCGGCTTCCCCTCGCGATCGAGCGCGTCGGCAATCACCGGGCCCACGATGCGACCAGGCGGAATCGGAAGACGGAACCGCAGCTTCACCCAGTTGTGCCCGACGCCGTACGGATTCGCGGTTGCACGAATGCGCTTTCGCACGTGCGGATTCGCCGAACGGTTCGTCGAGATCATGCTTGTGAACGGGACATCGTTCGGCCAGTTGCAGAGTTCTTCCCAGCCGATCCACGGATATGCGTGGCCGTGGTACTTGTCGTAATCACTATCGCGTTCGAATTGGCGGAGGAGCAGCGCCTCGCCATCGCGGAACCGCCAGAAGTGTTCGGTCTCGTTGTACTGGGCACCCGCGAAGATGCGCGGGAACCACTTCTTCGACTTCTCGATCACGTCCCCGAGCTCGAGGTAGGTGCGACGAAAGAGCACACCGCGCCAGTCCACACCGAGCCCGCGCCCGATGTCGCGCGCGAAGTCCATCAGCAGCGCATCGGTCTTCCCGGGCCCGCGCGTCCCCTCGTACAAACATTCTCGGATCGGGCACTCAAGGAAGGCTTGCTGTGATCCGGGTTGAGGTGCCCACACAACCTCGACACTGGTGTTGTTCTTAACGAACGGCTTAACACCATCGTCGGTGACGCGCCATTCGATCTCGTCTTCAAGGTTCCTTGTCGTCGGAGCGCTTCCCATATTTCGCGGCCCACTCCTCCGCGCTCTTCTCGCCGCCGATCACCAGCACACCACCGGTGACGTTCATGTCGACCGTTGTGCGTTCGCGATACTCAGCGCGCCGGCGTTTCGCTGCGGCGAGCATCAACGTGTCGCTGTATCGGCGCACCTTCTTGCGATCGATGCGCTTTCCCTGCCAGAACACCGCCTCTTCCACGCCCTCGACCGCGCGACGCTGCAGCTCGTTCTCGACCACGTCAGCATAGTCCTCGAGCGCGTCGATCACTGCCTGGTCGAACTCTTTGTCGGCCTCGCGGTATTCGCGAATCGTCTGGCGAGAAACGTCCGCGGCGCGACATCCATTGCCGATGATGCCCGTGCGCCGCACTTCGGCGAGGAAGATCGATTGGCGCCTGTCGGTGAATTTTAGGGGAGCTGCCATTTTTTCACTCCTACGCAAGCATTCAACGCGCGAGACATGCGTGTCAAGGCGCAGCCTCGGCGTGCTGCATGAATCGCTCGAACCACTGCGCCGGCGTCGCGTCGCTCGGGATGAGCTTGCGCTTATGATCATCCCACGTCAGCGCGATCGCCTTCGTCACGCGCCCGGGGTAGCGACGAGCTGCGTCCAGCGCTTGCAGGTGGAAGTCGTCCCACGGGATGTTGAGCGTCGAGCAGATGCGACGAGCCGCCGCGATCTGCTTGCGCTCCTCGTGGTCAATGGGTTGGGCCACGGGCACCTGGTCGCGGATGACGGAGCAGGCGAACGGGACCAGGACGCGCACCTTGCCCGCGCCATACTCCCGCCTCACCTGCTCGAGGGCGGTCTTGATGGTCGCCTTGGTCTTCCCCTGGCATGCGTGCTCGACCAGTCGCTGGTCGTCGCGGGTGAGGGTCCGGGTGCTGAGCTCCTCGAGCTGGTGGATGGCCTCGACTGAGGGCTCTTCCGCTTCCGGTTGGGTGGCGGTTGTGGAAGAAGCTATAGCTTGATCGCGCGCGCGCGCGGCTGCGCTGCTCTGTTCTGTTCTGCTCTGCTCTACCCTAGGGGTAGCCCTAGGGGTAGCCCTAGGGGTTGGTGCTTCTGTGTCATCCCCACTATAATTGAGTGATTTACCCTGAGCTTTTGCGCCCATTCGTCCGTAATGTGATTGCCTGCAATAGTTTTCGTAATCTTCAACAATTCGGGGAGAATACCACGCTCCATCCTCGCGCTGTCGGAATGGCCCCTGCGTCAAGGTGCTCACCACGTCCGCTTCCAGTCCTCTCCCGGTCGGTACGTGGGGCCGTACTCGTCGTCTGATGGTGCTCACGTCCAACGCTCTACCGTCCTTCATGAAGACCCCAGGGGTGTCCATCTGGGTCTTGAGTATCGCCCAGAAAATGTGTGTCAGTGCCCGCTGGGGGAGAGTCAACATGTTCAGATCCGAGTCCGCCAGGTAGTCGGCATCGTACATTTTCGACCAGGGGCGGCGATCAGATTCCGAGGACATTTTGCACCCCCTGGTATGTCGCCGCCTGCGGCATGTCGGCCGCCCGGATTTCGATGCCCATACCTTCCTCGCCCGGCTTCGCGAAGACCTTCGTGCAGACCAGGCTGACAATGCGGCTGTCGTCGTCGAACACGATCCCGGTGAGTGCGTCCAGGGTGGTGCGGGCCAGCTTGTCAATGTCCGGCTTGACGGTCGGATATTGCGGCGCGGAGGGCTTGAGGCCCTTCTTGCCCCAGTGCCCGGACGGGCGCTGCATGCGGAAGAGGATCGTCACCATCAGCGGCGCGTGGATGAAGTACGGGGTGTTGAGGCTCCGCCCACACGCCTCGCGCGCGGCCTCTCGCACTGCGATGTTCCACGCGTAGATTTTGTGCTCGTTCGTGTTCGAGCCACCCGGGATCATCATGGCGCGGTGGGTGTGCTTGTTGAGCACCGCGCGGTTACTACCCTTCGGCGCCGGCGTACCGAGTACATCGAATCGGATCATGTCATCACTCCATCAGCGCGTCGGCTGCGCGCAATTGACCGCGCGCCTCGTTCGTCACGAAACCGCTCGCGACGAGGCGTGCGAATGCATTCGAGACCGGCCCGCTCGACGCGTAGCCGGTGGTTTCAAGCAGGTCTTTCTTCTGGATGGCTTCGGGATACGTGTCGAAGATCACCGCGAGAAACTTCGCCTCCATCGTCGACGCGTCGCGCATGATCTTTTCGCGGAGCTCGTGCCCGCGCGGCAGCGGCTCCCATGAACCGAGTGCGTTGATTCCACCCTCGGTGATTCCGATCCCCTTCTCGCACGGACCAATCAAGCCGTCGCGCGTGAGTGTCGCGAACGTGTTCGACACCGGCCCTGATGAGCGGTATGTGGTGAGTACGAGCAGGCGTCCCTTCGACATCGGCCCCCATTGCGCGAGTGCGGTGAGGAACGCGCGCGCCATGCGCGGGAGCTTCGGATTCTCGTCGATGATGCGGGCGGTCGGAAAATGCTTAGCCTCCGGAGCGGGCTTTTCTGCTTTCATGGCAGCGGGTTGCGCGTGGATTCTTGGGGTGTTTCTCGCGACCTTGTCGAGCGCGGTCTGCCCGAGTTGTTCAGCCCTGGCGTCGAGCTGCTCTTTGAGTTCCTGCATCCCGA
>DATEHD010000082.1:0-8851 GCA_035279765.1 Candidatus Krumholzibacteriia bacterium
TCCGTCAGGTACAGCTTGCCGATGTCGGATGCCCATGCGATGGAATAGGGGGCCTCGCCGCCCGCCGCGCGCGTGGACTTGAGCGACCCGGTGTTCATGATGACCACTTCATCGCGGCCGGGGACACCCACGGCGACGCTCCCCAGCTCCGGAACCGCGCACACGCCGGTGCATCCGGGGAAGTTGGGGATATTTGCGATTACACGCTTGGCACTCGTGTCCACCATGATGAGCTCGCCGTCACCGGTGTGCGCAATGTAGAGACGATTGTTGGCGGCATCGAAGCTCTGGCCCTCGAAGCGTGTGGGTTTGCCGGGAAGCGGCAGATCGCCGATGGCATGCAACGCCGGCTTGGGTGTTGACGCGCAACCGGCGACCACCGCTGCACACGCGAGCAGCAGGGGAGTGAGAGCGCGCAGCGACGGCCTAGTCAAAACGGAACCCGCTTGCCTTGATTTTGTCGAACATGTGCTCAATCCTCTTTTCATCGATCACCATGGAGATGCGCATAAAATCGGGGCAGTGATTGCCGAACGCCGATCCCGGCGACACGATCACGCCCGTCTTCACAAAGAATTCCTTCGCGAACTCGCCGGCGTCGCCGAAGCGCCGCGGCACGCGGTCCCAGATGTACATCGCGGCCCGCGGGGGCGTCAGCTCCCAGCCCAGCTTGCCAAATTCCTCGATGATGATATCGCGGCGCCGACGATACATGCTGCGCTGCCGTTCTGCAAAGTCCACCGGGCTCTCGAGAATCTCGGCGCCCGTACGCTGGATGGCGAGGAATTGGCTGAAATCCATGTTGGCCTTGATCTTCACCAGGTTGGAAATCACTTCCTTGTTGGCGATCACCCAGCCCAGCCGCCAGCCCGCCATGTTGTAGCTCTTGGAGAAAGAGTGAAACTCGATGGCGAGGTCCTTCGCGCCCGGAATCTCGAAGATGCTGTGTGTCGGGCTGCCCGGCTCGAGCGTGAGCTCCGAGTACGCGAGGTCCGACACCACCACGAAGTCGAACTTCTCGGCGAGTGCCAGCGCCTCCTTGTAAACACTGAGATCGCAGACAGCGCCGATCGGGTTGTTGGGATAATTGAGGAACAGGAATTTGCAGCTCTCCCACACCTGGTTCGGCACGGCCTTGAAGTCGGGGAGGTAATGGTTCTCGGGCGTGAGCGGAAGCTCGACCACTTTCGCCTCGACGATCCGGGCCGCGCCGAGATACGCCGGATAACACGGCGTTGCGATCACAATCGTGTCGCCCGGATCGAGGTACGCGAGCATCAGCTTCGCGATGCCTTCCTTGGAGCCGATGAGCGGAAGCACTTCGCCGTTGGGATCCGCCGTGACATCGAAGCGCCGGTGATACCATTTCGCGGCCGCGTTGCGAAACTCGGGCGCGCCGTCGAAGGGCGAGTAGCGATGGTTCTGGTGCAGCTCGGTGCGGAGCTGGCGGTTCAACATGTCGATGATCTCGATGGCCGGCCGCTGGTCGGGGCTGCCCACGCCGAGGTCGAACAGGTCGGCCGCGGGACGCGGATCGGCGCGTTTCATCTGCGCGATCTCTTCGAAAACGTATCGTGTGGACGTCTGAATACGGCGGGCGGGGGTAAGCATTCCCTTGGGAACCTCCATACATCGCTCCTTGAAGCTGGGTGAGGCCCGAGATTATCAGGTTTGCAAAAGGCCGTAAAGGCACTGCCACATACTCGTTGCGGCCCGCATGGCACTGCCGCATGATGGCTTACATGTGGCCAGTCTTGGGTTTCCTGCTTGCCGCCGGGCTCCTGCTGCAGGTGATCTGGCGGGTGCGGCACGGTTACCCGCCCGAGAATCTTCCGCGCGTTCTGTGCTTTCACAAGATCTCCACGCGCTTCTTGTGGGAAGGAACCTGGACCACACCCGCGCATTTCGAATCCATCATTCGTTCGCTTGGCGAACGCGGCTACACATTCATCGATGAAACCGCGTACCTGGCCGCGCTGGAGCATCCATCACCCGCGGCGGCGAAGCAGGTATTTCTCACCTTTGATGACGGCTACGCGGAAACCATCGAGATCGCGCATCGAATTCTTGCGCCGGGGAAAATTCCGTTTCATGTCTTCTTCGTTTCCGACTACGCGGGCCGCGTGAACGCCTGGGAACTCTCGTTGGGACGTCCAGCGCACCGGCATCTTTCATTGGAACGCGTGGGAGAGTTGGCGCATGCCGGTGTATCTTTTGGCTCGCACACGGCGTCGCATGCGGATGCGACACGTCTTTCCGATGGAGCCCTCCGCGATGACCTGCAGCGCTCGCGTCGTGACATCGAGGCCGCGACCGGGCGCGCGGTGCGCACGCTGTCGTATCCGTTCGGGCGCTACAACGCGCGCGTTGAGGCCGCCGCGCAGGCGGCCGGCTTCGAGGCCGCCTTCTCGCTCTATCCCAAAGGGAGCAATGCGCGCGTGGATCGCTTTGCGCTTCGCCGCGACGCGGTGTACGTGATCGACCCGGTGGCAACCGTGAAGCGCAAGCTCGAGCGCAACGCCTTCTATGGACTGGAAGAAATGAAATGCCGCGCCATCAACGCGGTCGCGGTGCTTACTCCGCTTCTGAAGTCATCGAGTGCGCGGGAGTCGCGCTGACGTCACGCAACCCGGGCTCGACAGTCAGCGGCCTCACGTCCGGCTTGCGCGATGGAATCACGGGAGACTGGGCCAATTTTGCGTATGACGGCCAGCCGGGATAGCTCACGCCGAAGCGCGCGTGGTTGTAAACGTGCGTGAATGCCACCAGCGGCAGGAGCAGAATGAGAAACCACGGATCTCTCCACGCGGCACCCAGCGCCACCAGCGCCGTCGGCACCTGCACGGCGTACGAGCTCGTGCGCGCGCGCACCGCGTAGCGTTCCGCCACCGACATCTCGCGCGAGCGCGTTAGCCTGTGATACGCGTACGCAAATGCCAGCAGCGCGCCGCCGGTCACGATGGCGGGGAGCCAGCTGGCCCCTTTTGTCGCACGCAGCTTGGGCGCCACGGATAGCGCGAAGGCCGCCGCGCCGAATCCCACCGACAGGAGCGCGGAGCGACGCTCGCCGAACACAACCGTGGTGGTGTGCTTGCCCGCCGCCGCGTCGCCTTCGACATCCAGAATGGTGGTGTGCAGAAATGTTCCCGCCACCAGCAATACCCAGGGAACCGCTCCCATGATCGCGGGCATCAGATCATTCGACAGGGCGCCGTGGCCGATGACATACGCGAGCCCGCCGTAGCCGATGGCGTTGGCGGCGAGGTCCCACCACGGCCGCGAACACAGTCGCAGCGGCGGCAGGGAATAGATCAACGACAGGAGCAGCGCCGCGGTGAGCGGAATGTGCTGCACATGATGCGTGTTTCTGAGGAGCAGTGACGCCGTGGCGAATGCCACGAGGGCGATGAGCAGCATGGTGCGCGGCCGGAACACGCGCCGGGTCAGAAACAGTCCCTTACCGTTCAGCCGGTCGCTTTCCAGATCGAAAATCTGGTTCAACACGTAGGCGCAGGCGAGCACGCTGGAAAGGCACCAGAAGGCGCTCTGAATAATGGCTGTGTGTTCGACGGCGCGGGGGATGCGATGGGTGTGCGCGCCGAGGCTGTAGAAGGCCCACGCGGGAACGAGAATCAGGGGCCGCAGGACAAAAAGAAAATCCGCCACGCGCAGGGCTGCGCGCGCAAATGGGCCCCGGCCCGAAGCGGAGAGAATGGCGGTCTTGTGCGCGATCAGAGAAGCGTATAAGCCAGCTTATCGCTCGTCAACTTGTATCGAAGCTCCAGGCTGGAGGCACTCTGGATGGTGTCGTTGTCGGCGAGGCCGGACTTCCACAGCTCGGTCAGGTCGTCGGGATAGACGCCGTTGCGGGCTCGGTACGCTTCGATCAGCCAGCGTACGTGGTACTCGATGCGGGAGCGGTGCGCTGCGTCGTTGGAGAGGATCCCGTTACGGGCGATGGCCGCGGCGCGATCGGCGTCGTGCATGGCGCCGACAAAGGCGCACACGGTGAAGACGATCAGGCACGCCATTATGATGAGCGGATTGCCATGTTTGCGGCGCGCCTTGGCGGCGGCGGAAGCGCCCGGGGCGTCAGCGCTCGCGGACAGGTCGGCCTCGACGACGACGAGTCCTTTTTCCTTGAGGAGCTTGAGCGCTTCGTAGGTGTCGAACGCCGGCATCTTGGCGCGCGCAATGATATCGCGCACCGCGCGCGGCGTCTTGAGTCCCGCCAGGACACTCCGCTCGCTCTCGAACATCTCCGCGCCCGGCTCGGGTTCGCGGCCCGTCGGACCGATACGGATTCCTTCGGCCGGGAACATCTCCTGCAGCATCGGATACTCGTCGATGCGGCGCATGCACTCCATCAGGAGCGGCTCGACGATGTGCTCGCCCAGCGACCTCACGCCGCCGACGATTTCTTCGCCCGAAATGAACTTGTAGGAGCACTGGTCCCACGTGAGGACGTCGTGCAGCGTTTCCTGGATGTGGTAGCGCCACTGTTTCGCGAGCGTCTTCTCGTCGAGGAACCTCTCCGATGTCAGAATTTCAAAGAGGTCGAGCTTGGACTGCGTGCCGATCTGGGTCAGACGCACGAGCTCTTCGCGCGTCAGGACGCCGTAGCGCATCAAATACTCGCGGAACGGATCGCGCGTTTTGCTGCGGCGGTCGCGTGTCGAGATGATCTTGCCATCGCGGAAGAAGAGAACCGTCGACTTCTCGTTGATGGTGACCGACAGCATGCCGGTCTTCTGCTGCACGGCGATGAGCTGCAGGATCTCTTCGAGTCCGAATGAACTGAGATTGCCTTCGAGTGCCATGTCAGAGCCCCTTCATCTTCCGCGGCCGGGCCGTCAGGCCGACGCTGCGTTATCGTCCGCGTTCTCCGACGCGCGCGAGCGCGACACACTGCGCGTCGAGCGCATTTCGTAGAGCTGCCGCGATGTCACGGCGATGGTGTAGGAGAGAATCACGCCCAGCGCGGGCAGTATCCACTGCCACAGCGGCGTCGAGTAGTCGAGCGATGACCAGCGCGGCAGGATGTATCCCGTCGCGAAGAACGACACCAGGCAGCCCGCGAACAGCGTTGCCACGGTGACGCCGCTCACCATGCGCCCGTAAAAGAGATGACGCACGCCCGGCACCCACAGGGTGAGCCACTTGATCGATTTGCGCCGTTTCACGATCACCTGCTGACGGCGCTGGCGCAGCAGTGCTTCGAGTACCTTGTCCGACGTCACGCCGCCGACCACCTTGCCGCACGCCCTGCACAGAATGGTGCCGTGGGCATCGCTGCAGCAGCCGTTGCACGTGATCTCACCGCAGTTGGAACACTGGAATGCGACCTTGAGCGGCTTGATGAATTTGGCGCCGATCAACGAGAGGAGCAGTGCCGCCACCACGAGCACAAAGCCGAGACGCGGCGAAACACCGGTGGCGCTGCGCAGCGACGAGGTCATCACGGCCGAGTGCTCGTGCTGCCCCTCGACGGCGGCCATGCGCCAGAAATCTTCCGCGCCGTAGATGCGCGGGAAGATCGACCACGTGTCGCGTGCGCGTTCCGCGAAGCTGTCGTGGATGGCGTCGAAGCCGGCCTGCGACGAGCGCTTCAATGCCTGCGACGACTCGTCCATGAGCAAGGTCTTGATGTAGGCCTGCGCCTCGTTGTGCTGGCCGACGGCGTCAGTCGCATTGACCTGCTCGGCTTTGCGATAGCCTTCGAGCGCTTTGTCGTACTGGCCGTTCAGGTAGTACACGTTGCCGATATTCACGTAGGGCAGCGAATTCTGCGGGTTCTTCTCGACGGCGCCCAGGAAATAGCCCACCGCCTGCTCCTGCTGTCCCGCGCGCATGGCGAGCAGCCCCAGCGCCGTCTGCTTTTCGGCATCGAGGCCGCGTGACGGCGTGGCCTGGATGAGTGCGGCCAGCGTCGGATCCGCGGAGGATTCGTTGGCCTGCGCAATCAGCGAAGTGAGCGACAGCGGGTCCGCAATCGGCGAGTAGCGGTCGATCCACGGAGCGAACCACGCGAGCAGGGCGAACATCGCGGCCGACATGAACGCCACCACGCGCTCGCGGCGCTGCATGAACGGCCACACCGTGAGCATCACCAGCGCGATCGCAATCGGATACGCCGGGATCACAAGGAAGGGCGCAAACAAGATCAGGTATGCGCACGCACGGGGCTTGGCGGCGTTGAGGCGGCGCGAGAGCCATTCGGCGATGCGATGCGCGAGAAATGGAAAATAGCGGAGCGCGAGCGCCAGCCACACAATGCCCGAGGTGATCAGGAAGATCAGCATGATCGCCACGCCGGCATTGGCGAGGAAGAGCGACTGTGCTTCGAAGCTGCGCGTGGTGACGACGACGCCCTGCACCAGCCAGAAGATGGCGTCGGGCGAGAGGCGGCGTGCTTCGAGGCGCGCGAGCGTGAAATAGCTGTCGGTGAAATGGGGCGCGAGCGCGATCGAGGACTGCAGATGTTTCTTCGCGTCGTCGAGCTTGCCGTGACCGATGTCGTCGAGCGCCGCGGCATATTCGACCTCGGCATCGAGCGGCAGAGACACGGCTCCGGCGCGCAGTTCCTGGTCCACGTGCCGGGAAAGATTTGCCTCCGCGGCAAACGCGATCGGAACATGCACGGCCAGAATGCTGGCGAGCACCAGCAGCACCGTGCAGAATGCTTGCACGGCGCGCTTACCCGGGCGCATCACCCGCGCATGCTCCTTCGAGCGGTCCCTTGATTCCTTCACGAGATAACCGGCCTTTATCGCGTCCAGAAGCCCATAAAGCCTTGTGAGCGAAAGGTGTATCGGCAAGAAGCGTGCCCGCGCCGGGCGTGTGTGCTCCTCTATATAGGGAGAAGGGAGATGCGGCCATGCGGCAATTTCTGCCGCCGCCGTGGTATGCTCCCGGCATGCGTGTCACGTCGCTGGCACTCGTCGCGATGGTGGCGGTAGCCGGATCCCATCCGGCTCTCGCGGCGGTCACCTATCTCGGACCCCAGCCGTACAACAGCGCGCTGGACAGTCCGTTTCACTACCTCCCGCACAGTTACTTCTACCTCGAAGATTTCGAAGACAACGCGCTCAATACGCCAGGCGTCACGTCGGCGGCGGGCCTCGCATTCACCAACGGCAGCTCGACCGATTCGGTGGATAAAGACGACGGCGTCATCGACGGAAACGGGAAGAACGGCCATTCCTACTGGAGCGCGTACTCACCGCTCGCGTTTACGTTCACGTTCAGTGCGGCCGTGCTCGGAAGTTTGCCCACGATGGCAGGACTGGTGTGGACGGACGTCGGCCAGGTCAGCTCGGGCACGCCGAACTACGGCAATGTCATGTTTGAAGCGTTTGATCAAAATGGCGTGTCGCTGGGCGCGATCGGTCCCTTTGCCGTCGGCGACGGTGAGAACACCGGCCAGACGGCGGAAGATCGCTTCTTCGGTGTGGAGTACGACGGCGGGATTTCCAAGATCAAGATGTGGATGACGAACAGCACCGACTTCGAAGTCGACCATCTCCAGTACGGAGGCGCGGACCTGACGGGCGTTCAGCCTGCCGCGGTTCCCGCGCTGCGCGTGGGCAATCCGTTCCCGAATCCCTCGGCGGGCAATGTGAGCGTATCGGTCAGAAACACCGGCAGTCTCGTGTCTGCCAACGTGTACGACGTGTCGGGGCGGCTCGTGCGCACCCTGCACACGTCGGGCGCCGGCGCGTTATTGTCGTGGGATGCCCGCGACAATCACGGCGTTCTCGTGCCCTCGGGCGTCTACTTCCTCGATGTTCGCGACGGGCGCGGCGCAGACGTTCGGCGCCGCGTCTCGATTCTGCGCTAGCGACGGCCTCGTCCCCGAGATTGGCGCTAAGGCGGCGGTGTGATATAAATTGCCGCCTATGAGCACCACGCTTCCCATTGTCTATATCCAGGATCTTCGTTCCCACGCGGGGCAGCCCGTCGAGCTCCGCGGCTGGGTCTACAACACGCGCTCCGGCGGCAAGATTCGTTTCCTCATCCTGCGGGATGGGACGGGTTATCTCCAGTGCGTCGCGGGCGCGCAGGACGTCACTCCCGAGGAGTTCGAGCTGCTCGGCTCCCTCGACCAGGAGTCGAGTGTCATCGTCACGGGTGTCCCGCGCGAGGACAAGCGCGCGCCCGGTGGCGTCGAGCTCACGCTCAAGAGCGTCCGGCTCGTCGCTCCGGCGCTGGATTATCCGATCACTCCCAAAGAACACTCGTCGTCGTTTCTGCTCGATCATCGTCATCTCTGGCTGCGCAGCAAGAAGCAGCACGTCGTGCTCAAGGTGCGACACCACACCGTGGCGGCAATCCGCGACTATCTCAACAACCACGGCTTCGTGAACCTCGACACGCCGATCTTCACGCCCAACGCGTGCGAGGGAACCTCGACATTGTTCGAGACCGATTACTTCGGCGACAAGGCGTACCTCACGCAGAGCGGGCAGCTTTACAACGAAGCCACCGTCGCGGCCTTTGGTCGCGTGTACGCTTTCGGCCCGACGTTCCGTGCCGAGAAATCCAAGACGCGCCGGCATCTCACCGAGTTCTGGATGGTCGAGCCCGAGGTGGCGTACATGGAGCTGCCGGAGCTGATGGAGCTGGAAGAAGACTTCTTCTGCTACATCATCGCGCGCGTGCTGGAAACCTGCGGCGCTGAGATCAAAGAAATCCTCGAGCGCGACATCTCCAAGCTGGAAGCGGTGAAGAAGCCGTTCAAGCGCATGCACTACAAGGACGCGGCGAAGTTTCTCCTCGCCAAGGGGCTGCCCTTTATCGATGGTGGAGATTTCGGGGCGCCCGATGAGACGGCGCTGACCGAGAACGAGGC
>DATEHD010000083.1:0-25161 GCA_035279765.1 Candidatus Krumholzibacteriia bacterium
GGATGCGAAGCTTGTGGAACCGCCGGCGAAGCCGGCGACGTTCATTGTCTTTCCGGGCATCTTCGGCGAGTTCGTCACCCAGGTTCCGTTCCAACCCATCTTTGCGCGCGACTCGATATTCCGCCGAAAATGGCGTGCGGCGCTCGCACGGGCCAGCGACGACTCTTACAGCCTTGTCGACATGGCCGATCAACCCTGCAGCCTCGCCGATCTCGTCCCGGTTGCCAGCGTCGACCAGGACGGACGCTCGCTCCTGAACGTGATGGCGCTGCGCATCAACGGCGGCTCGCTCGAGACGCTGGGAAGTCTTGCCGGCAACGCGGCTGTCTTCGAGCGCAGGCTTGCCAAGGTGTTCGAGGTCGTCGATGACGATTCGGACATCTACCTGGTGGGATATTCGCGCGGACTCGCCGTCGCGCTGGAGCTCGTGAGCACGCTGCACGCGCGCACAAAGAGCGGCACCATTTCCCCCGCGTCGGCGCGTTGGTTCGAACGAGTCCGGGGAGTGGTCTCCCTCGCGGGCGTCTACTACGGGTCGGGATTTGCCGGCGACGTTCTCGCCGGAAACGCGGGTGCGACGAGTGATCTCGTCAAGTTGCTGGCCGATACCGCGCACGGGTTGGAAACGGTGCCCGAGAAGGCGACCGCCAGGGAGCGGCTGCGCGTCATCCGCAAGAATGCGCAGTTGTGGGCCGCGCTCATGAAACGAATGACCGCCGCCAAGGGGCTCAAGCTGGCGGCGGGCCGGACATTTCTCGGCATCGACCTCGCCGACGCGCTGATGCGCGAGACCAAAGAGCGCGTTCGCAGTCGTGACGCCCCACTACCCAACCCCGCGGGAATCTTCTCGCTCGTGAACAACTTCTTTCTCGAGACCTTCCGGCTCGAGCGCTTCGCGTCCCGTTACAATCGTAACGTTCTGGCCTTCCGGCAGCTCGTCGATGCGGTGATCACGGGTGTGGAATCGTTGACAACGCCATCACGCGACGCATGGTGGCGCACGCATGAGCTGCCCGAAGACCTGGTGTTGTTTTCCCTGACCGGCATCATGCCCGAGGCGTACCTGGGTGACCTCAAGTCACCCCTCGCCGAATTCGACGGGTTCGGAGCCCAAACCTCCGACTACAACGTGTCACTGCGCGCCGGCTACTACGACACGCTGGCGAGCGAGGGAACCCTCATCAACGACTCACAGATGTCGCATTTCGGATCGCGCTATTGGGAGGGCATGTACGCGCACCACCAGTATGGGCATTACTATCTCGGCGTGCTGGGCACTCACCACTGGGGAATCGCGCTTCCGTTTGCCATCAAGGACAAGGCGGCGATAGGCGGCAACGCCTTTCCGCGCGAAACCATGCTGAAGTCGATCGCGTCGTTCATCGCGTCGTTCGACCGGTAGGGAATAGCTAGGAGGAGTATTCCTTCACGATGCGGGCTGCTTCGGTCGCGTCAGGGTCGTCCACCCAGACCGTGGGCAACGTATCCGGAGTCAGCGGTGTCTCGCCTCGCGTCCCCCATAGCGCTTCACCGCGGACTTCCGCGGGAATGCCGTTGGATTCGAGCATGCCTCGGACGAGGTGGGCCTCGGCGGGATTCTGGGCGACAAAAACCTGCTTCATATTTTCGTCTCCTGGGGTTTCTGGTTCTAACGCGAATGCGTACGCGCGGCCTCCTCGATGGCGGCAACCAGCGCGGCAAATTCATAGGACCCGTCGTGGCGGAGTCCGTTGATGAAAAACGTCGGCGTTCCGTTTACGCCGCTGCGCACGCCCCCGTTGAAATCGTCGCTCACGCGTTTCCTGAATTCTCCATCCTCCAGGGCGCGGCCGAGCGCGGAGACCGGTAGCTCCAGCTCCTGTGCGAGCCGCGCGAAGAGCTGATCGCTCATCTGGTGCTGGTGTTCAAAGAGGAGGTCGTGCATCTCCCAGAACTTTCCGTTCGCACCGGCAAACTCGGCGGTCTCGGCCGCGGCATGCGCGTACGGATGCAGCTCTCCGAGTGGAAAATTCCGAAAGACAAATCGAAGCCGGGACCCAAAATGCTTCTGCACCTGTTTGACGATGGGATAGGCCTCGCCGCAGTACGGGCACTGGAAATCCCCGTACTCGACAAGAACCACTTCCGCCGCCTCCGGCCCCTGTAAGTGATCCTCGGACCCGACGGGTATCTTGAGTTTCGCCATGCTTCCTCCTACTTGGGCAGCGCCTCGAGCGCTTCCAGAATCCCATCCGCACCTGGATTGACCGCCACCGGCGAGCAATAACTCCAGCGAATGATGCCGTCGCGATCGATCACGAACAAAGCCCGCTCGCTGGTCCCGTCGTCACGACGATACGCACCGTATCGTTGCGCAACCGCCCCCTTGGGCTCGAAATCGGCGAGGAGGGGGAAGTGCAGATGACGCGCTTCGGCGAAGGCGCTGTGACACCACACGCCGTCGACCGATATGCCGAGCAATTGCGCATCGAACCTGTGGAACTCCGACCGTATCTCGTTGTAGAGCGCCATCTGATCACCGCACACCGGGCTCCAATCGGCGGGATAGAAGGCCAAAACCACGGGCCGGCCGCGAAGATCGCTCAGAGTGAGTTTCTGGTCGGCTGTAACGGGCAATGTGAAATCAGGAGCCGGTACACCGGCGGGAAGAATTTCTCCGTGTGACACAGTTACGCTCCCCGGTTTGAGGGTTACCCTTCACCACGGGCGCTATAATGCACCCCGGCGGTGGGCCCGCGCAAGTGAGCCCGGAGCTCGCTCGACAGCCGGGAATTGCCCCCGCCGGTTCCGCGAGCTCGCGCGCAGGAGTACAAGCACTGACGAAACGCCGCGCGTTTTCTGATACGCCTCCCGGGTATTCACGACCGCGTATACGGACCTTTCCCGTTTGCAGACTAACCCGCGCGTTCAGCTTGTGGATTACGTATCTTTAACGTGTGCCCCGCGAAGTGACCGGCGTGAAGTTGGAGGCGAGATGCCCCTAAGCGTTCTGGACCAACTGGCAGCGCTCATCGAACAGGAACGCGAAGCCCTGCTCACGCGGTGGCGGCACCAATTGCGACAAATCCCCGCCGCACGACATCTCGACGTGCCGACACTCAACGATCACATCCCCGCATTGCTCGACGAACTGGCTGTGGCGCTCCGATCCAGGTCGGACCAGACGATCGCGGAGGCGCTCCTCGAGAGCAGCCCTCCCGCTCACGGTCTGCAGCGTCTCCAGGACGCCTTTGATATTGAAGAAGTCGTCGCGGAGTACAACATCCTGCGCGGATGTATACACGATCTTGCCATCGACCACGGTATTCAGCTCGAGGGGCAGCCATTCCACATTATCAACCGCGTTCTCGACCACGCCATCGGTCTGGCCTTGCAGAGCTATGCAACCCAGCGCGCGCTGGAGGTACAGCAGCGGCGCGAAGAATATCTCGCCTTTGTGGCGCACGACCTCCGAACCCCGCTGAATGCCATTTCCCTGGCCGAAAGAGTATTGGACAGGAGACTTCGGCTCGACGGTGCCAGCCCCGAAACCGACCGGATGTTGAGGAGCTTGCACCGCAACGCGCAGCAACTCGAAGCACTGGTCGGCAAGATCCTGGAGGAAAACGCGAATTTAAAAACCGAAACCGGGGTCAAGCTGGAGCGGCGCGAGTTTGACTTGTGGCCGCTGGTGGAAGCCCTCATCCACGATCTTCACCCCGTGGCAGGGACCGCCAGTACGCAGCTGATCAACGAGGTGCCCGACGACCTGGTCGTCTACGCAGACGCCAGTCTGTTGCGGCGGGTCTTTCAAAACTTGATCGCCAACGCCATCCGATACACGCCGCGCGGACAGGTCCTGATCGGAGCCGGCGAGCGTGACCCGGAAGGCATGGTTGAGTGCTGGGTGAGCGACAACGGCACGGGAATCACCGAACAGCTGCTCGAAAAAATCTTCGACAAGGGAGAAACCGACCCCGAGCACGCGGGTGAGACCGGACTGGGTCTCGCCATCGTGAAGACCTTTACCGAGGCTCACGGCGGGACGGTGACCGTCGCAAGCAAGGAAGGCACCGGCTCGACGTTTCGCTTTTCGCTTCCCACCCGCGCGCATGTGAGCGGCCGAACCGGTCGCCAAGGCACAAGCACTGACTGAACGCTGCGGATACCCTGATGCGCACCCGGCTCATGTGTGTCGCATGTCCCGACCTTTCCCTCATTGAACCAGCACGCATTGCGCCGCGGTTTACCTATCTTTCACGTGTGCCCCCAACGGAGGTAGATGAATCATGAAGCGTGTCGTTACTATCATTCTCGCCGGTGTCCTGTCCCTGTCGTGCTCATCGATCATGGGGAGAGGGGACGCACAGCAGCTTCGCATGTCGGGTACGTCGAGCCTTCCGTCCGCCGAGGGAAACGCCCGGGTGAGCACCACCGATAACGGCAACACGCAGATCGACCTGGACGTAAAACATCTCGCGCCGCCCGAGCGGGTAGCCTCGGACGCGACTGTGTTCGTAGTATGGGTCAGCGATAACAATTCCGCCGGTCCGCCCCACAATCTCGGCGCACTCAGAGTCGATAAAGACCTCAACGGCAGCATCAAGGCCATTACGAGCCTGCGCTCATTCGATCTCTATGTGACCGCGGAGCCCAATGCCACTACGGATCAGCCCTCGGGCGAGCACTTGCTCAGGACCAACGTCGAGATGAAATCGACCAACGAAAAATAACGCTCGCAATCGCGGCGCCGTGAACGAGTCATCCCGCATCCTGTTGACAGGCGCGACCGGGTACGTCGGGGGACGCTTGCTGCGGCGGTTGGAAGCCGATGGCTACCGCGTGCGGTGCATGGCGCGCAACGTCGAATCGCTCCTTTCCCGGAGCACTTCCGGCGTAGAGGTGGTGGCGGGCGATGTGCTCAGTCGCATCAGTCTCGACGCCGCGATGACTGAAGTCGACATTGCCTTCTACCTGGTGCACTCGATGGACTCGGACGCATTCGAAGCGACCGATCGTGTGGGCGCGCGGAATTTCGCGGCCGCCGCCAGGGCCGCCGGGGTCAAAGGCATCATCTACCTGGGTGGACTGGGGAGCGAGGGCGACGAGCTCTCGCCGCATCTTCGCAGCCGGCATGAGGTCGGCGACATCTTGCGCGAGTCGGGTGTGCCGGTGCTCGAGTTTCGCGCGTCCATCATCATCGGATCGGGAAGCCTTTCCTTCGAAATGATCCGGTCCCTCGTCGAGCGGCTGCCGGTGATGATCACGCCGCGTTGGGTCAGCGTGATGGCGCAACCCATCGCCATCGACGACGTGCTCGATTACATGCTGGCAGCACTTCGTCTGCCCGTTTCGCAGTACCGCATCTACGAAATCGGCGGCGCGGACCGGGTGAGCTACGCGGACATCATGCGTGCGTACGGGCGAGAGCGTGGTCTGCGTCCGCGCATGCTGCGCGTGCCCGTCCTGACGCCGTGGCTTTCGAGCCTGTGGCTCGGCCTGGTGACGCCGCTCTACGCCAGGATTGGCCGCAAGCTGATTGAAAGCATCACTCATCCCACCGTGGTTCGCGATACGGCGGCGATTTCGGCGTTCGACATCCATCCCATGGGAATCGACGCCGCGATCCACCGCGCGCTTGGGCCCTGACCGCGAGGGCCCTCAGGGCTGCTGAAAGATGTAGCCGTCGAACGAGCCGAATGTTTTGCGCCGGCTTCCGTCGGGGAAGATGATCGGGTTGGACGCGGAACCACCGACGATGATGGCCGTCGAGCCGGTGGCCGTTACTTCCACGTTCTCTTCGCCCCCGATTCCTCCCAGCTTGTTCGCCGAGAGAATATTGCCGTCGCCGTCCAGGCGTACGATGAAGATGTCGGGGCCGCCCGTCGATGTCAGCGTCTTCGAGCCCACCGTGATCGGGTTGGTGAACTCGCCACAGACGACAACGTGGCCGTCTGCAAGGCGCGCGATGCTCCGGCAAAACGCGTTGTCTCCCTTGATTGTCTTCACCCAACGCAGTGCACCCGCCTTGGTGTAGCGCGCGACAAACCCGTTGAGCGCGCCCGATGCGGTCACGGCACCGCCGGAACCGGTGGCGTCGAAATCAGCCGTTCCACTGAACGAGCCCGTCACAATGGCGTTGTTGTCGACAGTCGTCACGTCGTTCACTGTTATATCGCCGGTACCGCCGATATGCACCGCTCCCAACGGCACACCGCCGGTATCGAAGCGCTCGACAAAGCCGTCAGAGCCTCCGTCGTTCGTGATCACGTCGGTGGAGAAGGCCAGCGAGCCGCCGTTGTAGTAGCCGCACACAACGATGGTTCCGTCCGCGCTGACAGACACACCGTCGCAGGTGGAACTTCCGGCCGTCACGGTTCCGGTGCCCTGCCACACACCGGCACCGTCGCTACCCATCTGCACGATGAACCCGGTGCTGTGTCCGTTCTGGCCGACATCCTCGCCGGCCACGGAGATCTCGCTGCCGGCGACACCGGTCATGTAGATGCTGCCGTCGCTTCCGGATGTGATGTCCATGCCCGCGTCGCTTCCGCTGCCGGAGCCACTCTTCACGAAGATCGCGCCGCCGTTGGGGGTCATTTTCGCGAAAATGATATCGAGCCCGACGGAGGTCAGGGGTGTGCTGCCGAAACTGGTGTTGCCGCTGAAGCTGCCGACGAACAGCAGATTGTCGTCTCGGTCGCGCGCCATCCGGCGCATGTTGGCGGAACTGCCGCCGATCTGTCCCATCCTCGCCAGCGAACCGTCGGGCCGAAACGCGGCAACGAAGCTGCGCTCGAAACCGCCGGCCTGTATCACATCGGTGGATCCCGTCACCTGGAGCGCTCCATCGAAGCGCCCGCTGACCATGCGTGTGCCATCCGACAGGACCGCCACTCCGGTGACGATGGTTTGATGGTTGGTACTTCCCATCGACTGCGCGAACGACGCAGGGCCATCGTTCTGCGGAGACGACGAGTCATCGCTGCAACCGGCCGCGAATGCGACGGTGACAAAGAGCAGGAGGGTGGAAATGGCGATACGCATGAGTGACCTCGTAACCGGTGTACGCAATCAGGGCTCCTGAAACAGGTAGCCGTCGACCGGCCCGAATTCATTGTGACGACTTCCGTCGGGGAAGATCACCTGGCCGGATTCCGTGCTGCCGACGACGATTGCCGTCCTGCCGGTGGTTACCGCCGTCGTTGTCTCGTCGCTGCCGGCACCACCCAGCTGGCTCGCGGAGAGAACGTTACCGTTGCCGTCGAGACGTGCAATGAACACGTCGGTGGTTCCGTTCGATGTGAACGTCTTGGACCCCAGCGTGATAGTGGTCAGAAACTCGCCGCACACCAGAATGCGCCCGCCCGAGAGACGGGCGACGCCGCGACCGGTCTGTTTGTCTCCCGGTCCGAATGTCTTTACCCAGCGCAACGAGCCCGACTTCGTGTAGCGCGCGACGAAGGCGTTGCCGTCGCCCGACGCTGTGATATTGCCACCGGCGCTATCGACGTCGAAGTCGGCGATTCCAGAGAACGTGCCGGTCACGATGACGTCGCTGTCGAGTGTGGTCACGTCGCGGGCCACCTGGTCGTCCGTGCCGCCGATGTGAATACTTCCCAGCGGCGTGCCATCGGCTTCGAAGCGTCCGATGAAACTGTCGGCGCCCCCATCATTGGTGAGCACGTCCCCGGAGAAGTCGACATTGCCGCCGTTGTACTCACCACACGCGATGACGGTGCCGTCTTCGCTGACGGCGACACCGTCGCAGGTGGTTCCTCCGGTGGTTCCCGCTGTCTGCTGCCAGACTCCCACTCCATTGCTGCCGAGCTTGACCAGGAAACCGGTTGCGTGGCCGGTCTGACCCACGTCTTCTCCGCCTACAGTCATTTCGCTGCTCGCAATGCCGGTCAGATAGATGCTTCCATCGCTGGCCGTGGCGACGTCCATGCCCTGGTCGAGTCCAGTTCCGGAGCCACTGTGGACAAAGATCACATTCCCGTTCCGGTCCACCTTGGCGAAGATCATGTCGCCATTGACGGCGGGAATTGAAACGTTGCCGAAAGTGCTGGTGCCGGCGAACGTGCCCACGAGCACCAGGTTGTCGTCGCGGTCGCGTGCCATCCGGCGCATGCCGACGGCACCACCGGCAATTTGGACCGCCTTCAACAGTGAACCGTCGGGTTTGAACTCAGCCAGGAAGTTGCGAGCCGCACCTCCGGCGGCGATTGAGTCGGGCGATCCTGTGACGTGGAGAAATCCGTCGAAGTCGCCGCAGGCGACGCGGGTTCCGTCGGACAACACCGCCGCTCCGGTGACGACCGTCTCGTGTGTGTGACTTCCCATCATCTTTCCGAACGACGCGGGGCCGTCGTTCTGCGGAGACGAGGAGTCATCACTGCATCCCGCGACGATGGCGACGATGGCGACGAGCAGTAGGATCGAAATACGAATGCGCATGAATTACCTCGATGGTCAGGGCTGCTGAAAGATGTAGCTGTCGAAAGTGCCGAACTTGTGCCGGTGTATGCCGCCGGGAAAGATGAGGTCCTTGGAGTCGGATTGGCCGACGATGATGGCTGTCGAGCCGGCAGCTGCCGTCGTCGCGTCGTTCTCCGAACCGCCGCCTCCCACCTTGTGCGCGGAGAGAACCTTGCCGTTTCCGTCCAGAATCGCGATGAAGATGTCGGAGTTTCCCTCCGAGGTGAGCGTTGTCGAACCCGCGGTCACCGAGTTGAGGAACTGGCCGCACACCAGAATGTGATCTCCGGAGAGGCGCGAAATACTGAGACCGAGGTTGTTTTGTCCCGTGAACATTCGCACCCATCGCAGCGTGCCTCCGGGAGCGTAGCGGGCGACAAATGTGTCGAGATCACCGGCTGAGGTGACGTTCCCGGCGGTGCTGTTGACATCGAAATCGGCGTCTCCGGTAATTGCGCCGGTGACGACGGCATCGTTGCCAAGTGTGGTCACATCCGTGGCAAAGGCGGCACCAGCGCCGCCGATGTGAATGCTCCCGAGCGGTGTGCCGTCGGGGAGGAAACGCCCGACGAAGGCGTCGAAGCCTCCGTCGTCAGGAAGCACGTCACCGGAAAAATCCACCGAGCCGGTGTTATAAGTGCCGCTCACGACAATGTTGCCGTTTTCACTGATGGCGACGCCGTTGCATTCGGAGCTCGCCGCGCTGACAGTCGCGGTGCCCTGCCACACGCCTACACCGTTACTCCCCATCTTGACGACGAAACCGGTCGGGTGTGCGTTCTGTCCGATGTCTTCTCCTGCCACCTTCATTTCGCCGCTGGCGACGCCGGTCATGTAGATACTGCCGTCACTCGCCGTCGCAATGTCCTTGCCCTCGTCGGTTCCACTTCCGGAGCCAGCCTGCACCCAACTTGCGTGGCCGGTCCGGTCCAGCTTGGCGAAGATGATGTCGAGGCCGACCGCGGTGAGTGAAACACCGCTGAAGTTGGTGCTGCCGCCGAAGGAGCCGACCAGGAGCAGATTGTCGTCGGGATCGCGCGCCATCCGCCGCATGCGGACCCCGCTACCGCCGAGCGTTGTCAACAACGATACCGATCCATCGGGTCGAAACGCGGCGAAGAAGTTGCGCTCGCCGCCTCCCGATATGATCGAATCGGTCGATCCCGTGACGTGGAGGGTTCCGTCGAAGTCACCGCATACCATGCGAGTTCCGTCGGACAATACGGTCACGGCCGTGGCGACAGTCTTATGGCTGGGAGTGCTTCCGATCATCTTTTCGAACGACGCGGGGCCGTCGTTCTCGGGGGAGGTGGAGTCACCTCCGCAGCCGGCGACGAGAGATGTGAGGAGCGCAAGACACACGACGAGCAAAGTGGCTGGCCTGGGCATGAGACTTACCTCGGGATGTTCGTGAGAAATCGCGGAAGCTCCACGAGGGGACTACAAGCGAGGGGGGCGAAAAGTTGGTGGGGACCTGGAAGGCCCGGGGGGCGACCGGCTAGCGGTCCGGGATGTTCTTGCGGATTTCCGCGAGGTTGAGCTCGATGGACTGCGTCGAGCGCATCAGGTTCTCGAGGACCTGCTCGCGAGGGCGAGCAGGCGCGGCGGGTTCGTGAGGGGATTCATCGAGAAGCGGGTAGAGCGTGCTCCAGATCTCGCGCGGCAGAACGCTCTCCAGGTATTCGAGCCCGGTGGCGCGCAGCACGGCGTCCGTGGTGAGCAACCCCTTGTATGCAATGCGCAGCGGTTCGCGCGGCAGAACCAGCGAGAGCAGCGTGAACACGTGCTCCATGCGACGTCCGGCGCGTCCACGAACCGACGGATCGATCAGCGCGGGGTCCTCGGTGGCATCGGGCTCGTCGATCAACCGTTGCTCGTTCCACAACCGCCTGTCGACATGGGTTTCCACGGACACCATGCTGTACACGAGCTGATTGTCGACGCCGAGCGACGCCGAGCGCTCGTAGATTCTCGCCAGCGCGCGCGCGGCCTGGTAGCGCACTTCGAAGCGTTCGTCGGCGAGCGCCGCCGAAAGCCCGTCGACGGCGCGGCGTGAGGTGGCTGCCGCCAGAATGCGCGGGATGCGCCGGCGCACCGCGAACTCCTCGTCGCGGTCGAGCATGCGGTCGATGAGCTGCCCCGTGATGGACGGCACCGCTTTGACAAGCGCGTGCGAGGCCCGGCCGCTCATCTCATCCCAGGCCAGAAGCGTGATCATCTGCGTCGCAATCACCGGCGTGATGGCTCCGTTGCGATGGAGCTCGTCGCGCACGCGTCGCGGATCACCGGATCGAAGCTCGATCAGCGACGAGAGCTCGGGGTCGGTGGTGACGAGCGCGCCGACAGGCGTGGGCGTCTTGTTGCTCGCCGCCCTGGTCCCGGGTTCCGTGTCGCTTCCCGACCTGTCGCGCAGCTCGTCGAGGCGCAAGCCCACTCCCGTCATCGTGAAATCAATGCCGGTCGCCGAATCCAGCATGATTGTGCGCAGACCGGGCACATCCATTTCACTGGCGTCGATCGCTCCGGCGCGGTGAATGAGGCTCTGCTCCAACGCGCGCACATATCCGGCGTGCAGCATGCGCGCCACCGCCAGCGATGCGAGCGATATCACGATCACGAGCGCGAGGAGCGTATGGTCGACAAAGGCAACCGGCAGCAGGAGACCCAGGCGAATCAGCGCGCCGCCCACGATGTCGCCCATGCGATCCGCGCCTACATCGACAACGGTTTTGGTGCGCCGCTTGTCGGCGGGCACGACGGGCGTGAACAGGAGCTCGTAGCCGGCGCGGAAGAGCGAGCTCTGCACCACCATCTCCAGCCCGCGCACGACGCCGACGCTGAGCAGTCCCGCCACGGGCAATGACACCACACCGCCCACGATGACAAGCGCGGGGCGCACGGCCACCGTTCGCGCGATGCCGATGCTTTCCAGTAACCGCCGCGTCATACCGGTCTGCACCGCGAGTGTCAGCACCGACACCACCGTGTAGAACAGCGCGAAGAAGCGGACCAGCTCGGCGCTGTCCGTGAACGTCGCCGTTGCGCGCGCTTTGAAGACATAGTCGAGAAGCGTGGCCGCCACGTTGCCGAGCAGCACGATGAGCGCGAGGCTCCGCAGATATCCGACGCGACGCAGCACGCTGAAGCCCGATTCGTCATCGGTTTTATGACGGTGCTTGAACAGAGCGGAGAACGACCCGGGCGCCGCCGCACTCGCGTGTGAGAAGCGCGGAATCAGAAAAGCGCACACGAAGTGGAGCCCGGCGATGACGGGAAGAATCGAGAGCACGCCGGCCACGGAGCCCACACGCTCCGCGATGAGGCCGCCGAAAAGTCCACCCGCGGTGGCGGCACCCATGATGCGACCGAAGCCGCGCTTGGCGCTGCGCGGGTCGAAGATCTCGTCCACCAGCGACCAGAATCCTGAAATCAGGATCGAACCCAATGCGGCGATGTGCAGATAAACCAGCACGGCGGCGGGGCGCGGGCTGCGCCCGGCGAGCCACCATTCGGCGAGGAGCAGAAGTCCGCTGGCCACGAAGCACGGCGGCACCACGCGCGCCGGACCGTACACGGTCATGGCGCGCGCTGCGACCAGCGCCGCCACAATCGAAAACGCCGCCGACACGATCAACATCGTGGGCAGCGCGGACACGTGGAAGTTGGTGAGGAAGAGGGAGTCGCGCGCCGCTTTTCCCGCCACCTGCGTGGCGATCATGGCGAACGCGCACCACGACGCAATGCTTACCGTGGAAGATGCGACCGGACGCCCGGTGCTAGACATTGATCACCGTGGATGCGCCCGTGTCGTGCGCGCTCGCGGCCGCCGGGGATCCGGAGAACACGAGCGGAACGTGCGTGCGCCACCATCTCTCGGCGCGCTCGCGCGTCCATGGCGGCAGGTCTGCGGCGATGGCCGCGAGCTCGTCGCCCACCATCTCGGCGCTCGCGGGCCGCTCCGACGGATGCTTGGCCAGGCACGCCATGACGAGGCGCTCCAGGCGTTCCGGAATCACGAGCTCCGTGCGCGACGAGAGGGGCGGCGGAATCTCCTTCACATGCTGTATGAGCATGGCCATCGGCGTGTTGCCCTCGAACACCAGCTGGCCGGTGAGCAGCCAGTACGCCACACAACCGAGCGCGTAGATGTCGGCGCGCGCGTCCACCTCGGCCTCCGCCGTAACCATTTCCGGCGCCATGAAGCCCGGAGTGCCGCTCGTCACGCCCGCGGCCGAAAGCTGGGAGAGCATTTCGGTGCCGACTTCGTGCACTTTTTTGACCAGGCCGAAATCAAGCACCTTGGTGAAGTCGAGATCGCGGCCGCGACGGCAGGCAAAAATATTGGCGGGCTTGATATCGCGATGAATCAACCCGCGATCGTGCGCGTCGGCCAGCGAATCGCACGCCTCGCGCAGAAAGTGCACCGCGCGCTCGGCGGGAACCGGGCCGTGGTCGCGCACCAGCGTTTTCAAATCGCGGCCGTCGAGGAGCTCCATTACATAATAAAAGGCGCCGTCGTCCGACGTGCCGAAGTCGTACAACGTGATCGAATGCGGCGACGTGAGCTGGGCGGTGACCTGCGCCTCGCGCTCGAAGCGGCGTATGACCGCGCGGGCGGTCGAGCCGTCGGAGGAAGGCATCAGCGTCTCGGGGCGGATGAGCTTGACCGCCGCGGGACGCGCGAGGAAGCGGTGCTTCGCCTTCCACACTTCACCCATGCCGCCGGAGCCGATCTTTTCGCTCAACTGGTAGCTGCCGAGGCGCCGCGCTTTGGATACGTCGCGCGCCAGCGAAAACACGCGGTATGAAATCGCCCACGCAATTCCCGCACAGATCAGAACCGGAATCGCCAGGCGCACGATGGGAAGCCACGGCGAGCCCAGAAAATCGGCCGGCGTGCCGTGCACGAGCAGCGACACCACCGCGATGCCGACGGTAACCGCCCACGCGAGAAGGACGCCGAGAAGCAATCGTCGCGGAGGCAGCGTCACCACGGCCGGGTATGCGACCAGCCACACCCCCACCCAGCTCACGCCGGGATCGGTGTTGGCCTGGTGCTGCTCCCAGCCCCAGAAGTTGGCCGCGATTCCCGCCGACGACAGGACCAGGAACAAGATCGACATGCCGGTGAACTGGCACGCCTGGCACCGCTTGCCGCGCGACTTGTACACGGTGAACACCGCGTACGCGATCGAGATCACGGCCACCACGATGTCGAATATCGAGGGCACGAACCAGCGTCTGCCCGCGACAAGCACCGTGATCCAGCCGCTGGTGAAGGCGAGGAAGTACGCCGCTGCATAGATCGACGCAGCAGCTGCCAGCCCGCGGTAGGAGTCGTGCTGGACCTGGGTGTCGAGGTCGACGAACTGCGAGGGGTCGCTCGCGGAGGCGGACCCTGTCCGCATCTGGATGTCTACGGCCACTGTTCCCTCCTGTTTGCGGCCGGATGGCCGCCCCGGGGCTACGGGGGGAAAACAAATCTAACACGGAGGCCGATCCGGGACAAATCCCCGGGTCCAGCTAGAAGGAAAGGCTCAGGTGAACGTAGACGCGCGTGCCTTCCTCGCTATTGGCAACCGAGAGGCTCATGGTGCTGGCTGGATCGATGAACGATATCCACAGGCCGCCGCCGGCCGCATTGTGCCATTGCGTGCTGGATTCGCCATCGAGGTACACGCGTCCCGTGTCGAACAGGCCGTAGAGACCGAGATCGCCGGGGACCAGAATGTAAACACGCGCAATCGGAATGCGCAGCTCTGCGTTTCCAAATACCGCTGCGTCACCCGCGAAGCGTTGCTGCGCAAAGCCCCGTACCGTACGCGCGCCGCCGATGTAGGCCGCCTCGTGATACGGGTACGTGCCCCACACCTGCCGGGCGCCGCCACGCAGCGCAATGGTCGGTGTAGAGAGGATGTGCACGGGCTGGTACAGTGCCACTTCACCGTGAACTTCGCCGAAGGTGCTCTTCACAGCACCCAGCTCGGGATACACGTTGCCGTGGATCTCCGTTCGCACGCCTCCCGCGGTGGCGTTCCGCGTGGCACGCGTGTCCACTTCGACGCCCAACCCCGCGCCCGCCTGGAAGAAGTCTTCGGTGCCGTACGGATTCACGGCCGTGATCAAGCGGTTGGACTCCAGGTCGGTCTTCGAGTACTTGACGGGAATCTCCGCCATGATCTTGCTGTGCGCTCCCACCGGCCGGCTCACCGACGGGCGCAGCACGTACTCGGTGTGCTTGAGCTTGTAAAAATCTTCGGCCTGGTCGGATTTGGTTTCATTGCCGAAGCCATAGAAATGAAGGAAGTCGAGCCCGGAAAGACGCGTATACAGGCCCAGAATGAGCGGTGAGTTCTCGCGGCGGAATTCGCCTGTGTAATCCACACCGAACGCGCCGGCTTTGGTCGCGTACGCCACCCGAACGTTTTGCAGATCCGAGTACGGATTCTTGCGGAAGCCGTAGCCTGTCGACTTCAGCGCGAGGACGAACAACACGCCGAGGTCGGTGTTGCCGCCGATCAGGGGATAGAGGAGTGTGCGCCGGCCCCAGTCGCGCGGCGGAATCCACGGCGCACTGGCACGCACGGGCGCTGTGTACGGGCGCGCATCGACCTTGGTGCCGCTCCCGCGCAGCACCGAGTTGTCGCCGCTCGCGTCCGACACGCGCAGTTTGGTTCCCGCGCGGTCATCGATCACATCGTTGCCGTCGCCGCTGATCACACGCACCGTGATGGGTCCGCGCGGTCCGCTCGTGACCAGGCTGTCATTGCCGCCTTCCAGGTAGAGGCGGACCTCCTCCGTCTCACCGCGACGAAAGATGCGGTGAAAAACCGGGTCCGGGTGGCCGGCCGCTTCGATTGACACCTCGACATCGCCATTGGCGAGGTGCGTGACGCGCGCGACCTCGGGCTGATCCGACGTGTGCACGTCGACGTCGCGCGCCAGGAACCGATAGTAGCGACCGGCCAGCGCGGGCAGGTCGTCGCGGCGCTGGCGCAGCGCGGTTTCGAGCCGCGCGCCCTCCAGGTTGCGGTATTCCGGCGGAAGCCGCTGCACGGAGGCGGCGATCACGTCGTCGGTGATACGCGACCGGACCATGGCGGCCACTTCGTCCCACACCGGCTTCTCCAGCTCGACCAGGAATCGGCGGTCCACGTCACGCCCGTTCCACGTGAGCCCCTCGAGGTCGGGATAATCTTTGTTGAAGCTCACGAATTGCGGCACATGCTCGCGTCCCAGCGCGGGGAGGAGCCCTTCAAAACGCACGAAGGCCTGGTCACGATCTTCGGGGATCGGCTGCCAGTCCTGCTGGCCCGGAATGCGCGCCCAGTGCCACTGACCGCGATGACGATCCCAGTCGCCGATCAGGAGGTCGACGAGACGCGCGGTGAGCATCGCGCGCGCATCCGGTCGCTCCAGCGGCGACTCCGCCATTTTCTTCCACAGCTCGTCGCTGTGGATGATCTCCGTGGCGCCGAAGGTGCCGGCGCCGCCGTTGATCGGCGCCCGCGGATATTCCTCGATGGTGCCCAGCTGGTTTCCGAACGCTTTGCGAAATTCTCCCAGCAACGAATCGTCGGGCATGACGACAATGTCGGGCACGACATGAAGGACGCCCGCCGCCTCGAGCAGCGGCGGCACGATGGACGAGCCGCCCGGCATGCTCGACGAAATCTGGTCCTGCATGATCTTGTCGACGAACGTGCCGTGCAATTCCGGCGGCAGCAGATCGCTCGGGTCCTTGTCGATGCCGCGGAAGGTGTAATCGTGGCCGTCGGCGCCTTTCATGGCGAGCCCGAGCGTTTCCTGTCCGCCGACGCGCTTCACGGGCTTGAGTCCGCCTGCGTACGTGTGCAGGTCGAGCACGCGTGCTTCGATGGGAGTTGTCCACAGATCGCGGTAGTCGTTCCCCAGCAGCAGGCGATGGACGCCATTGGCGCGGTAGTGTTGGC
Organism: Candidatus Krumholzibacteriia bacterium; assembly: GCA_035279765.1. Lineage (GTDB taxonomy): Bacteria > Krumholzibacteriota > Krumholzibacteriia > WVZY01 > JAKEHA01 > JAKEHA01. The sequence continues at coordinate 16,413 of DATEHD010000083.1, forward strand.
CGGCCGCCAGTGTTCGTGTGGAGTCCTGAGATACCGTCGCGACAGCGACGGTCGGCAATGTCAGCACGGCACTGAGCAGAATTCCGAGACTACGCTGCAACGGTTTCACTCCGGGGAGCTGCCACGACACGTTTGTAGTTCCGGGAGAGGGCGGTCACGATGACCAGCCAGATGGCGATGACAACCATGTTGCTGATGGCGAACTCGCGCGTTCCAAACGCCAGCCGGGTTCCGATGAACACCAGGCACGCGGAGGAGAGATCGCCGGCGCGCACGAACAAGGTGTCGATGGCCGCCTTGGCTTTGTACTTTTCCTCGCGCGTGGTGGGAAGAAACAACGCCTGCCGCGCCGTGTTATTGAGCGAATAGTCGAGCGAGTTCTCGCTGATCTTCGCGGCACGAATCAATGCCAGAAGTGGCACGAACGCAATCATGCCATAGGCACCCAGGGCAACCACCGGCAGAACATACAACGCCACCTGCACACCGAACCAGCGCATGATGCGCGATACCAGGAAGAGCTGGATGATGGCGGTGACGATGTTCACCCACGTGAAGTAGTCGGCGTAGAACGAACCGATGAACTGCTTCACGAAATCCTGCGATGCAGCGTGCGCCAGCCCGCTCGCCGCGGCCGCCTTGACGGCCTCTCCGGTCACGACGCGTCCCAGGATGAACTCGCCGTTGGTGTTGGCAAAGTTGAGCGCCCACAGGAGGAGGGCAATGAGCAGCAGGTAGTGGCTGTGCGCGATGAGCGAGAAACCGCCGCGCTTGTCCGGGATGGTGGCATCGGCCGTCCGGTCGCGCGCCACCTCGCGCGTGCGCCGCTGCACCGCGAGAATCACGAGCAGGTACGCGAAGAGCAGAACCGCCGCCACGAGCAGCAGCTGGTACACGTGCAGCGTCTTGATGAGCTGCTTGGACAGAAACCCACCGAACACGGCGCCCATGGTCTGCCCGAAGCCGATGATGGCGAACAACCGTTTACCCTGGTCGGGCGTGTAGACGTCATTGGCGTACGACCAGAACTGCGCCACGATCATCATGTTGAAGATGCCCACCCAGATGAAGAACGCAATCCCCAACCCGGGCGTGTTCGACACGGCCAGAATGTAGAAGATGACGAGGTTGCTGATAAAGATCAGCGTCACCGTGGCGATGAGGCGCGTGCGATTCACGCGACCGGCGAGTTTGCTGTACCCGGGCAGCAAGAAAAGGAGCAGCACGGCCTGCGCGGCGGATGTGTAGCTCTTGAGCGTGGCGCCGCCCGCCGCGAGAATGAGCGGCTCGCGCACCACCTTGAGCACATAGTACGACGTGAGCAGCAGAAAGACGCTCAGCGTGAGCAGTATGGCGTTGGTTCCTTCACCGGGCTCGAGCTTGGTGAAGGGCGAAAGCAGCTTGTCGATCAACCCGCGCCGCTCGTCCGGGCGGGAAGTCTGGTTTGGGGCCATGACCGGCATTCTAGCGATGTGTGCACATCGATAGCAATTGTCGAGTTCCTGATTCGGGCGTGAACCGTATGGTGATCAAAAGCATACTTGTGCTACGCTCCGCCTTCGCCCTTCGGGGGCTTTCACTCAATATCAACACGTGGAGGTCGCTGTCGTGAAAAAATGGATCATTGCCGTCGGCGTATTGTCTCTGCTGGCGATTGCGTCCGTGCCGTCCTTTGCCGGAGTGGGACTTCAGGCCGGGATGTCTGTGAATCCGGATGATTTCCTGATCGGCGTTCACTTCCGCAGCCACGATCTGGCTGAGAACATCTACGTGGTGCCCAGCGTCGAAGCCGGATTTGGCGATGTCACCATGATCGCCGGCAACCTCGATGGCCATTATCAATTCAAGACCAGCTCGGACCTGCGCCCGTATGTCGGCGCCGGCCTCACCATCAACTGGTTCGATTGGGACGGCGGCAGCGACACCAAAGTGGGTGGCAGCATTCTGGCCGGAATCGACCTCACGCCGAAATTCTATTTCGACCAAGGTTGGTCTCGGCGACGTTCCTGACTGGAAGTTCATCGTCGGCGTCCACAAGTAGGTGCCGATGGCGGAGAACAAGACCAGGCCAACCAAAGCCAGCGTGGCGGCTTACCTCGCGGCGATCAAAGATGAAACGCGCCGCGAGGACTGCAAGGCGCTCGCGAAGCTCATGACGAAGGCGACGGGCGAGAAGCCGGTGATGTGGGGGCCGGGCATCGTCGGTTTCGGCACGTACCACTACAAGTACGACAGTGGGCGCGAAGGTGATTCCTGCCTGGCCGGGTTCTCGTCACGCAAGAACGCCATTACCGTCTACATGATGGGCGTGAGGGAGCAGTCCGAGCTCCTGCAGAAGCTCGGCAAGCACAAGACCACCGGGGGCTGTCTGTACATCAATAGACTCGACGATATTGATGTGAAGGTGCTCGAGAAGCTCGTCGTGAAGTCCGTGGCAAGCCTCAAGCGCCGTCTCAAGTAGACAACGGGAGAATCGCATGCGCTCTGTCTTGATTGCGCTGGTGGCGGCGTTCTGCGCCGCGACCGCGCACGCCCAGCCCAAAAATCCGCCGCTTGTCATCCGGCACGTCACCGTGATTGACGTTCGCGCCGGAAAGCCGGTGAACGACCAGACGGTCGTGGTGGAGAACGGCCGCATCACGACGGTCGCGACAGGCATGGCGGTCAAGATGCCCGCCGGCACCACCGCCATCGACGGCACCGGCAAATTCCTGATTCCCGGATTGTGGGACATGCACGTGCACGCCGCGTGGCCCGGACTCGACGCGTTGTTCGCGCCGCTTTTCGTCGCCAACGGCGTGACGGGTGTGCGCGAGATGTACGGCTCGCCCATCGTCATTGCGGCGTGGAAGCAGAAATACCAGAAGGGCGAACCGTGGCCGCGCATGATCGGTTCGGGCCACATCCTCGACGGTCCCAAACCATTCTGGCCCGGCTCGACGGTGGCGGGCAATGCCGACGAAGCGCGCGCGGCCGTCGACAAGCTGCACGCGGGCGGCGCGGACTTCATCAAGGTCTACACCAAGCTCCCGCGCGACGCGTATTTCGCCGCGCTGGATGAGGCCAAGAAAGTCGGGACGTACTGCGCGGGTCACGTGCCCGATGCGGTATCGGTGAGCGAAGCCAGCGATCATGGCCAGCGCTCGGTCGAGCATCTGACAGGTGTGGCGCTCGAATGCTCGAGCGACGCCGAGGCGCTGCGCGCCGAACGAGCGGCCGCCGCGGCCGATACGTCGATCACCAACCTGATCAAAACCTACTCGCGCCAGACCGAGCGCGTGCTCGCCACGCAGGATCCGAAGCGCGCGGCGGATCTGTTCGCGCGCCTGAAGCGTAACCAGACCTGGATGGTTCCCACCTTCACCGTGCTGCGCAGCATGTCATCGATGAATGATTCCGCATTCGCCGCCGACCCGCGCATCAAGTACATGCCCGAGCAGATCGCGAGCGGCTGGGATTGGAAAAAGGATTTTCGCTTCCGCGCCAAGACGGCGGAGGACTGGGAGAATGGTCGCAAGTCTTACAAGCTCAACATGCAGATCGTGGGAGCGATGAACAAAGCCGGCGTGCCCATCATGGCCGGCACCGACATGCTGAATCCGTTCACCTTTCCGGGCTTCAGCCTTCACGACGAACTTTCTCTATTGAACGAGGCCGGCCTTACGCCCGCCGAAGCGCTGCGCGCCGCCACGCTCAACCCCGCGATCTTCATGAACGCAACCGATTCGCTGGGGACCGTCGAGAAAGGGAAGCGCGCCGACCTCGTCCTGCTCGACGCCAATCCGCTCACGGATATCCACAACACGCAGAAGGTGAACGCGGTCGTGCTGAATGGCAAGCTCTACGACCGCGCGGCGCTGGATGCGCTGATGGCCGACGAGCAGAAGCAGGCGCGCCCGTAGGCGCTACTTCACGAAGCCGCGGTTGGTGGTGGCGAGCGAATCGCAGCCCGCAGTCGAGCTCGAGAGTCGCACGCCCGCAATGCTGACCTTCTGGCAACCGGCCGTGACGAAGCTGTTGATGCACGCCGGTGTCGCCGTGGTCTTGAACGTGCCGCTCCCGGAGAGCGCATTCCCGTTCACGTCCATCTTGAACGCAATATCCACAGTCACCTGGCAGGCGCCGGCGGTGGCTTCGTGATGGCAGCTGACTTCGAGATGATCGCCCGTACGCGTGCCGTGGCACACGTCGAACACCGGCCCGAACGGGCTGGTGAGCGTATCCCCCGGACAGATTTGCGAGGTAACGACCTCCTGCGAGAGGATGGCGTTGCTTGTGCAGTCGCGGAAGGTGACGGTGACCTGCCATTTTCCCGCCCACGAAGACGGAATCACGATGGCGCCATTCACGGTCACGGGCTTGACGTTGTTGTTGCTTCCGGACGAATTGTCGCCGCCGCCGCAGCCGGCCCACACCGCGCAGGCCGCGAGCATCAGAATCCAGATGATTCGTTTCATGATCCCACCACGTTGACGTTATGGATCACTGCGCTCTCGCTCCCATCCTGTGCCTTCACCACGAGCCGCACGATCTTGGTTCCGGGTGTTGTGTAAGTGTGATCAATGGGCGTGCTGGTCGCGGTTTGATCGGGAGCGGAGTTGGGATTGCCGTTGTAGTTCCACCACCACTTGTACTGGACGATCGGGTTCGATTCCGGCGCCGTGCTGCAGTCGGCGTAGAAGCCGATCGGTTGATTGGCGTAGTTGATTTCGCCGACCGAGTAGGCGTAGAAGCAGGCGGTCAGCGACACGCCCGCCGGCAGCACGGTGAGGTCGAGCGTTCCGGAATGAAAGTCCTGGTAGAAGAGCTGCTGCGTGGTCTGTACGTAGGTGGTGGTGTAGTGTCCCGGCGGTGTGCTCGGCGACGTCACCAGGTCCATCACCACGGCGCCCAGCCCGGTGTCACGATTGAAGCGAAGGTATGATCCACTCGGCAGCGAACCGTAGGGGCATACAGCGAACGTGAAATAGATTCCCGACGCTTCCGTGAAGGCGAGGGCGGTTTGGCCGGCGTTCACCGAGACGGTAATTGTCGGGCCGTCGTTGGTCGGCTCGCCGAGAATAAGGGCGTCGCAGATGCTGAGATTGCCGGTGGTCATGAGAGCGAGCAGGAGTGCCAGCACGAGCAGGGTGCCGGTCCGTCGCAGGCGCGTGTTCATTGGAATCACCGTCCCCGATAAGTTTTTCTGATGCCGGGTGTCGATTCCGAACGGGGTCGTTCGTCGTACCTGTGAGACAAGATTTTGGCCCATCCGGCACACCCGATGGGGCACAATTTCATAACTCTAAACAAGTCAACAACATGTCAAGCAGGAGGCAAACAATGCGATACCTGATGATGATCAAGCATGAAGAGAAGTACCGGAACGCGGAGATTCCGCAGAGTCTGATGGATGCCATGGGCAAGCTCATCGAGGAAGGATTCAAGACCGGGAAGCTCAAGGAGACCGCGGGCCTCAAGCCGTCGAAGGAAGGCTTCCAGGTGCGCAACCAGAGCGGCAAGCTGAGCGTCACCGACGGTCCGTTCACCGAGGCCAAGGAGCTTGTTGGAGGCTACGCTCTGTTCGATCTCGCCTCGAAAGACGAAGCGCTCCAGGTTGCGCGCGATTTCATGGAGCTGCACCGCGTCCACTGGCCGGCCTTCGACGGCGTGTGCGAAGTGCGTCCGCTCGAAGAGATGTAGCCTTCTCCGCGCTGCGCGCGAATACAGAATGCACCGTGAAGCCCCGGCCCCACCGGGGCCCCGCGTGCGTTATCCTGCATACATGGGTTCGTCGCCTGCGCCGATCATCTTCTGGGCAGTTGTCGCCACGCGCTTCATTCTGCCGCTGGGGATTCCGATCTTTCCCCTCCCCGCCATCATCGGGTGTCTCCTGGTCGACGCCTTCGACCAGCCCATCTTCCAGACCTTCACCCACGTCGATCTTTCCCAGTACCAGGCCTACGACAAGGCGCTCGACATTTTCTACCTGTCGATCGCGATGCTCACCATGTATCGGAACTGGAAGAGCCGTCCGGCGGTGGAGATCGGTCGCGTTCTCTTCTACTTGCGTCTTGTCGGCGTGCTCGCCTTCGAGAGCACGGGCTGGAGGTGGCTTCTCTTTCTCCTGCCCAACGCCTTCGAGTACTACTTCATTTTCTACGAAGCGATTCGTAGCCGCTGGACGCCCACGCGACTTTCCGCCCATTTCTACCTGGTGTCAGCCGCGGCCATCTGGATTCTCAAGCTGCCCCAGGAATACTGGATCCACATCGCGAAGCTCGATGTCACCGACGAGGTCAAACACGTCGTGCTGCACATGCCGAAGAACGCGCCGTGGCTTTCGTCGATTGCGCACAGCCCGATTTCATTCGGGCTCATGCTCGCCGCGCTGGCCACGTTCATCATTGTGGGCCGCATGGCCATTCACCGCTTCGCCGGCCCGGCGCAACACGCGCCCCGGCTCGCCGCCGATCCGCTTCCCGAACACATCGACGACGCGCCCGAACGCACGCGCGAGATCGCGAAAACATGGCACCTCTTCGATATTCACCTGGCGGAAAAGCTGGTGCTGGTGAGTTTCATCACGGTGATCTTCGCTCGCATCGTCCCGGGTGTTCACGCGTCGCCGCCGCAGCTGCTGGGAGGCGCGGCGCTCATCGTCACCTTGAACGCGTTTCTGCGGCTCCGTCGCTCACGCATGGCGCGACTCCTGAACTCGGGAGTCCTTTCGTTCCTCCTGCTCGCGACCACCAATGCCGGCATCGTGGCCGTGGCGGACGCGCTTCTGCGCACACGCGGCGGCGGACTCGACGTGGGAACCACGATGTTCTTCATGCTGCTGCTGACGCTCGTGGTGACACTCTATGATCGCTTCCGCCCCATCTACGAATTCCGCTTTGCGCCGCGTCGCAAGGCGGCCTGACGGCCGCGGGTCCGCATTCGAAATGGCAGGCAGGAGAGGTACCGGAGTGCCGCTCAAAGACGCGCTGTAGTGTGCCCGCTTCGGGGACGGCACCCCGGACCTTGCTTGCGGATGGTCGGGGACTGCATTTTCATCGTCAGTTCTGCGCCGTAGGAACTACTCCCGCGAAGGCGTGATCAACGCAGGACCGGGCATGGCAAGGCCGTTGCGAGTTGGCGCCTCCACGCGCTTGCGAAACAGGAGCTCGACTGCGGTATTGGAGACGCCGGACCAGGCGAGGCCCACCCCGAGGCCGGCGAAAATGTCCGTCAGAAAATGGTCGCCCACAAAGAGCCGGCTGAAGAGCACGTAGACGGAGACGAACACCACAGCGGTGATCAACCACACCTTGCCCGCCCGCGACTTCATCTTCGGCACGAAGAGGTAGAGCAGGAGTCCGTAGCTGCTCGCAACCGCGATGGCGTGGCCGCTCGGGAATCCCGGTATGACCTTCATGTGCCAGATGGGTGTTTCAAAAACGGGACGAGCACGATGGAACGCGTACGAGAGCGTCCAGAAGAGAATCGCCGATACGCCGAAGCAGTTGCACAGCATCACCAACTCGCGCCAGTACCGCTTGTGAAGAAAGTAGATTCCGAGCACGGCGCCGATCAGGATGAGAAGCTGATCCCCGACATAGAAGCCGGCGATCATGATGTCGTCGACCCATCGCGGGCTCGCGAGCGCCGTCGCATGAAGACGGTTGGCCAGCGGGACATCCCACGCCAGGAGCGGGCCATGATGCACGAGATTGTAAGCAAGCACACCAAAGAGCAGGCCGCCGATCAGCAGCATGGTCAACCCGATGAGCGGATATTGTGCAAATTTCTCCGATGACCGGATGTTGCGAAACATGCTGGCGCGTTGCACCTGCGGTGAGCTCGCCATGATGAAACCTCACACGGACGGAGAGGGAGAACGCGGCCCGGAGACGATGTGCATTCGCATCCAGCGGGCGCACATGATCGAGAACACGCCGAAAATGATGAGCCCGAGACCCGCACCCGACAGGAGCGCCAGGCCAAACGGCTGGCGCGCAAGTCCGAGCAACGCGCCGTCGGTGCCGGTCTGGTGGTGGGGATTGGCGTGAAACGCCGCAGCGACGAGGTAGATGCCGATGATGGCGAACATGACCCCGCGCGTGATGATCCCGATCCGGCCCATGCGCATCGCCCAGCGCTGTTCAAGGCGACTCCTGCGCGCGAGATCGAGACTCTCGCGGAAGCTGCCCCGTATTCCCGGCACGATTTCACCGAGGACGGCGCCCGCAATCCCGGCGAGGCCGCTCATGCCGACGACCCAGGCGCCGTACGGCTTCGCGAGCAATTGCGTGATCCAGGCATACGACGTGGTGCCGTGCGAATGCGATCCGAGGATGAACCGAACGGTCACGACCAGCAGGGCCGCGTAGGCAATGGCGCTGGACGCGAGGCCGGCGCGAGTCATGAGACCGCCGATCGAGTGCCCCTCGTGGAACGGATCGAGAGCAGCGCAGACAGCGTTCCATAACGAGTAGCCGGCGAGCCCGACGCCCACGCTGACGAGAAGGATGATGCCGAACGGTTGGTGCCCGATCGTCGCGATGGCGCCCGTTTGCGACATGGCGGCGCCGCGGATGCCGAACGCGAGCCTCACCGCGATCACTCCCATCACCAGGTAGATGACACCGCGCACGATGTACCCGAAGCGCATGCAGCGCCGGACCCAGCGATTGCCGGCCGCGTCGAGCGCGGCGCTCTTCGCTTCATGAGCGATGGCCGGCACTTTCGTCGGGGTGGCAGGAACGATGTGGAGCGACATCGCTAC
>DATEHD010000084.1:0-7213 GCA_035279765.1 Candidatus Krumholzibacteriia bacterium
TCGTCTTCGATATCCACGCCGCCTTCCATCTCGAAGCTCTCCGTGTCGGGCACGAGATCGCTCGCGTGGAGGAAGCCGGCCTTTTCGTAGCCGATGTCGACAAATGCGGCCTGGATGCCGGGAAGAATGGCGTTCACACGCCCGAGATACACGTCGCCCACCAGGCGGCGCGTGGACGAGCGCTCCACCATGAACTCGACGAGCTCGCCTTCTTCGACAATGGCGGCGCGGACTTCCAGTGAGGTTGAGTTGATGAGAATTTCTTTCATGATGTGCTTTGCACGACTCCTTGATCGACCGGCGAGATGTGCCGCCCGTCGCGCGAAACGTATTGCGCGAGACGCGTGACCTTGACGGGCACGCGGAACGTGGCGGGATCTCCGATCGTTGCGGCCACCAGCGAATCCGGCGTCACGATGCGACCATTGTCCATCGTGGTCTTGTAGCGGAGACGAATCGCATCCTCGGTTTGGATGACGTCGGCTCCGAGCAAACCGGGCTCGCTGCCAGCGCTGGGGGTTGGAAGGATCCGGCTGGAAAGCGCGCGCGAAACCGCGCCGATATCGGCGCTCTTCACGTCCTCCGTCTGCATGACCGCCTCGAGCTCCACGGCGACGATGTCGACCGCCAGCTTGGGCGTGCGGTCGTCGATGGGTACCACCTGTGTCACACGCATCCCGTCGGGCAATTTCGTGTTCACGGCGGCGGCCATCTCGTCCATCGGTGTCTCGAGCTGCAGGTCCATGTACTCCTCGAGGCTCTCCCAGCCCGTCTTCAAGGGCGGGCCGAAAGACATCCGCACGTGCGGATGAAAGCCTTCGCTGAACGACACGGGAACTCCCGCCGCCGCGAAGGCGCGCTCGAAGATGCGCATGACGTCCTTGTGGGACGTAAAGCGGATCGCACCACGCTTCTCGAACTGGATTCTGACTTTCACAAATTGACGCGTTTTTCGACGCGAAACGAAATCGAACGAACCCGACGCCGCCGCGGTGCAATTCACCACGCCGGGTCGCGCGTACGAGGACAACGTGAGCCGCTAGTTGCGGACCGCGGAATCCTCGAACACGGACTTGTTCAGGTCCGATGTAAGCGGAATCGGATACACGCCGGTGAAGCACGCGTAGCAGAAATTGGCCGGCTCATCGACGACGGAACGAAGATCCTCGATGGTCAGGTACTCGAGGCTGTTGACCCCGAGATACTGACGGATCTCGTCGACCGTCTTCGACGAAGCGATCAATTCGCCGCGCGAGGGCATGTCGATTCCATAGAAGCAGGGGAACTGGATCGGGGGGGAACAGATGCGAAGGTGTACTTCCTTTGCGCCTGCCTTCTTCAACATCACGACTAATTTCTTCATGGTGGAACCACGGACGATCGAGTCGTCCACCACCACCACACGCTTGCCTTTGAGCACACCGTCCACCGTGTTGAATTTCAACCTTACCGTGCCGTCGCGCAGCGACTGGCTGGGCTGGATGAACGTACGCCCGACGTAGTGGTTCCGAATCAACCCAAGCTCGAAGCGAATGCCCGATTCCTGGGCGAATCCCAAACTGGAAGTATTGCTCGAGTCCGGCACGGCAATGCAGATATCGGCATCGACAGGGTGGTTCCGGGCGAGCACAACGCCCAGCTTCCGACGAATCTTGTCGACGTTTTCCCCGAACACCTTGCTGTCCGGACGCGAGAAGTAGATGAACTCGAAAATGCACTTGGCCTGTGCCTGCTTGTCAAACGCCTTCCGTGACCGAATCCCCCGATCGTCAACAATGACGAGTTCCCCTGGCTCAATTTCACGGACATATTCGGCGCCGATGATATCCAACGCACAGGATTCGCTGGTGATGATGGTGGCATCACCCAGCCGGCCTAAACAGAGCGGGCGGAAAGACTGCGGGTCGCGCACGGCGATGAGCGCATTCTTGGTCAAAAGTAGAACCGAAAATGCACCCCGCAGCTGCCGGACCGCATCGACAATCATGGATTCGAGAGATGGTTCCTTGCTCTTCGCAATCAAGTGGAGGATAACCTCGCTGTCCATCGTCGTATTGAAGATGGAGCCTTCGGCTTCCATCCGTTCCCGCAGCTCGCGGGCATTGACGAGGTTACCGTTGTGCGCGAGGGCAAGCTTCCCGACCCGGCAATCCACGAGCAGCGGCTGAATATTGGCTACGCGTGGCTGGCCTGTTGTCGAATAGCGGTTGTGACCGATGGCAGCGCGCCCTTCGAGCCGGCCGATGGACTCCTCGTCGAAAACTTGAGCGACGAGGCCCATCCCTTTGTGCTCGAACATCCGCTCACCATCTGTCGAGACGATACCGGCGCTCTCCTGACCGCGATGCTGGAGGGCGTACAGGCCGAGGAACGTATTCTGAGACGCACTCTCGGACCCGTAGATTCCAAACACACCGCACTCTTCGTGGAGCGACTCGATCATGAGCGCACCGTATCGACCCTTCCTGCGGACACGAACTCGGCGCTCTGGTAGTTGGGGTTCATCAGAAGCCCCTCATCGCGCCGGCGCGTGACCGTGATCTGCCTGGCCGTTGCCACCGCTTCCTCCTCGCTCGAAGCCGCTACTGCGAGCCACCAGACGGTGGCCCGGCCCGGGCACTGGACCTTCACCGATCCATGCCCTACCGATGCAGTAAGCTCACGGGTGAGTTTGGCTGCGATGGCGTCCCGGCCCGCCGTGTCATCGTCCTGGACGAAAACCTCTATCAGGAAGGCCGGGGACCCATTCACAATACTTACTTTACTCTCCTTCTTTCCATCGAAATCTATGCCAGTCTGGCGGTTGCCGCGATTGCCCAACGTCTTCGCAAATCCTGAGGCCATCTCGCCGTGCGTTGGACCTTCGACCTTCTCGCCGCCGTCCCAGCGACACTCGAGGGAGTACATGTGTTTGTTGCGTTTATAGAACGTGCTCTGCCGGGCGAGGGTCGCCTTGAGCGCCTCGATGGTGGTTTCTGCCGGGGCGCCGGAATCGATGGCCAGGTGGAAGAATTCATACCGCTTCAAGCCCAGCAGGCGGTCGCCAAAGCCCATCTTCTGGACAAGCGCCAGCCGGGCGGTGCTTGCCGCCAGGTCCGCTCCGCGCAGGCCGACAAAGAGACGGGCATCAATGCGGGTCATGGTTTCCTTCATACGTTTTGAGGGTGGTTTCGTCAAACACTGCACGTCATAACCAGCGAAACTGCCAGCCGACACCGAAGGTCTGAAAGCTCGACCCCACGCGGGTCGAAACTCCCTGCGCCCAGGTCAGTCTCAAGGACTGCGTCTTCCCGCACGGCAGCGAGAGCGTGACGCCGCCGCGGGTATTGTTCTGCCTGTCGTTTTGGGGCAGTCCGCCGACCGTGGTTGACCCACCATGGTAGTACGTGAAGTTGGCAGCCACCCACGCGGCCGGGTTGATGCTGTAGACCACATGGGTCTGGAACGTCGCGAGCGGATCCTGCTTGCGGACGTTGCCGCCGTAGAAATCATCGTTCGTGCCGTACAACCAGACTCCCGCGTACAGCTCCAGGATCCAATCGCGCAGAAGCGGCTGCGTGAGACCCAGCTCCGGCTTGTACGCCCACCGGTTCGTGCCCAGGTTGATGAGCTTCGTGCCGTCGTATTCGCCAATGGGAACACTGACACTGATACTGGCACCCATGGTCGTGCCGCGCTTGCGCGCCGCCAATTCCCGCGGTGTCAGTGCCGGACAACCGAGAAGATTCACGCCGAAGCGAAACGACGCGTCGGCAAGCCCGGAACGATTCACGCTCCGGCTCACGTCCTGGACATCTCCCGTCACATGGGCCCACGCATACGGAACCGTCGCGCTCACGGAGGCCAGCCGGCCGATCAGACCAAAGGTCCGCCCGTAGTAGGGCGGCACCGCGTACACGCGAGCCTGAACGTTGTCGATGGGCAGCGATGGATCCGTGACGACGCCTCCTGTCGAGTACAGAAGGCCCCCACCCACAAAGTTGAGCCCGATCGGCGCCGGCGCGTAGGCGCGCGGTTCGAGCTGCTGCGCGTGCGCAGTGCCTGCGCTACACAGAAGTACGGCGAGAATGCCGATGGCCGTGCGGCCCGGCCGGTCACGTGCAGCGTGCCTGATCACTTTCCGCTGGTGCTCGCATTGCTGAGATTCTCCAACACCTGGTCGAGCGAGAAACTTCCTACCTTCTGGCTCGGCGGAAATTCCTTGAACGTCGCGAGGAACTGCGCGACGTACTCCTGCGCCGGCACGAGCAGGAACAGCCGTTCCGCGCGCCACCTGTCGTAGCCCATCGTATGATTGTCGGCCAGCTCCAGGGGGTCCGAGCGAAGGTTGAAGATCTTGGGCAGGCGTAGAGGCACGAACGGATCCTGCCAGACGTCCATGCCGTGCGCGCGCTGTTCCGCGAAGACGATCTTCCACTCGTCATAGCGCAACGCCACCAGCGAACCGTCATCGTTGAAGTAGAAGAATTCATGACGCGGATCGGCGGCCTTGCCCGCGAGCGCATCGGTGATGTTGTAACCGTCGAGATGAACTTTGAAGGTCTTCTTGCCCACCGCCATGCCCTTCAGGAGCTTCGTGGTCACGTCCGGGTCGCCCGCGGCGGCCAGAAGCGTGGGCAGCATGTCTTCGTGCGAGTAGATGTTGTTGTCGATGGTTCCGGGTTTGACCACACCGGGCCAACGGATCGCGCATGGCACGCGGTAGCCGCCTTCCCAGTTGGTGTTCTTCTCGCCGCGGAACGGCGTGGTACCCCCGTCGGGCCATGTGAATGCCTCCGCACCGTTGTCTGTGGAGTACATGACAATGGTGTTGTCTTCGAGGCCGAGCTCCTTCAATTTGTCCAGGATCTGCCCGACCATCGCGTCGTGCTCGACCATCCCGTCGGGGTACGTGCCGAGGCCCGTCTTGCCTTCGCTCTCCTTCTTCAGGTGGGTGAAGACGTGCATACGCGTCGAGTTCCACCAAAGAAAGAACGGCTTGTCGGACTTGGCCGCCTTGTCGAGGTAATCGAGCGTCGCCTTCGTGAACTCTTCGTCCACGGTCTTCATGCGCTCAATATTGAGCGGGCCGGTGAGCTCGATCTTCTGCGTGCCATCCGGGTTCGCCCAGCAATGAATCACACCACGCGTGCCGTACTTCTTCTTCAGCGCCGGATTCTTGTAGTAGTCCGGGTTCTCGGGCTCCTCTTCCGCATTCAGGTGGTAGAGCGAGCCGAAGAACTCGTCGAAGCCGTGCATGGTGGGCAGCGTCGCGTCGGCGTCACCGAGGTGGTTCTTGCCGAACTGAGCCGTCATGTAGCCCTGCGCCTTGAGCAGCTGCGCAATGGTGACGTCGCGCGCCTGCAGTCCTTCCTTGGCCCCCGGAAGACCCACTTTGAGCATACCGGTGCGGAAACCCGACTGGCCGGTGATGAAGCACGCGCGTCCCGCGGTGCAGCTCTGCTGTCCGTACCAATCGGTGAACAGCGCGCCTTCTTTCGCGATGCGGTCGATGTTGGGCGTCCGGTAACCCATCACACCCAGGTTGTAGGCGCTGATGTTCCAGTAGCCGATGTCATCACCCCAGATGATGAGAATGTTCGGTTTCTTGTGTGTGCCCTGCGCGTACGCCTGTACGGACAGGAACGCGCTCATGATCACGAGCAAAGAAATAATTCGCTTCATCGTGTCTCCCTCTTTTTTGACTCACACCAATCCAATACGGATCACTTGTACGCCCCTCCGGAAGGGGCGGGCGCTTCAACAGGAGTCACGACACCCGTGTCGAGGTCATAGCGCATTCCAACTACTTTGAGCGTCCCGGCCTTCATCCGTTCCGCCACCAACTGGCTCTTTTGCGGGAGACCGGCCGTGACGATGCGGACGTTTTCCACCACGGTATTGTCGACGCGATCACCCGGCTCGTCTTTGGCCTTCTTCACCGCGTCCTGCATGATGTGCATGAGCACAGGCACGTGACTGTGAGCGGCCGCGTGCCCACCCTGGCTACCGTGCTTGCTCGCTTCGATTGCCGCGGTAACGGCGCCGCAGCGTTCGTGCCCCAGCACCACGATCAGGTTGGTGCCCAGGTGCTCGACTGCATACTCGACGCTCGCGAGCACGATATCGTCGAGGCGGTTGCCGGCGGTACGGATGACAAACAAGTCGCCTATTCCCTCGTCGAACACGATCTCCGGCGACACGCGCGAATCCGAACAGCTGATAACGACAGCGAATGGGTGCTGCGCGTTGGCCAGCTCGGCGCGGCGATCCGCAGACTCGTGCGGGTGTGTCATGTGGGCACCCGCAAAACGCTGGTTACCGGCCGTGAGCTGTTGCAACGCGTCGTCGGGGTTGGCTCCTGTCTCGGTGGCGGCCGCGGCGACAGCCATGAGAGCGATCGTCGCCGATACCGTCACGATGGTGACGAGCTTCGTACTTTTCATAACGCCTCCATTCATGACAACGCCCGGCGCAGGGACTCAAAAAATCCGCGTCCCGGACCGGCGCTGTAGAGATCCTTGGTCCCGACACCATCGCGGCTTCGTCCCCACGTGCCGCCCACGCGCCGTGGCACCTGGTGCGCCCAGGCGCCGCGCTCGGGGTGCGGCATGAGCGCCAGCGCGTTGCCCCTGGCATTGCACAGCCCCGCGATGGAAAGCTGCGCGCCGTTGGGATTGTCCGGAAACTTCGTCGCGGTTTCACCGCTCGCCGTGCAATACACCACGGCGACGCCGTCGCCTTTTTCGAGATGTGCGCGCACCGTCTCGCTCGAAGTAACGAAGCGTCCTTCGCCGTGCGCGAGCGGAATCGGCAGCGGATCGGCCGGGCGCTCTTCCATGAAATCCGTGAACACGCAACGCGCGGGGCCTTTCTTCACGTAGACCCAGTTGCAGTAGTAACCGCTGCGTCCCGTCATTTGGTTGGGCGCCAGCGCCACGTCGATGCGTCCGTGATCGAACCCCGGCACGATGCCGGTCTCCACGAGCACCTGCGCTCCGTTGCAGATGCCGATCACCGGCGTGCCTTTGTCGGCGGCGTGCATCACGTCGTCGAGCACGGCATCCTTGGCGGCCACGACTCCGGCGCGAATGCGGTCCTGGTACGACCAGCCGCCGGGAAGAATGATGGCGGGCGCGTCCTTCACGGCGCGCGCGGCGTCATTCCAGCGGCGGATTTCGCCTTTGAGCCCCACGGCTTCCACGGCGCGCAGGCTCTCGTATTCGCAGTTCAC
>DATEHD010000085.1:0-6527 GCA_035279765.1 Candidatus Krumholzibacteriia bacterium
GTCTTGTCCGGGCCCATTTCGCCCTTCCAGAAACGACGGCGCGAACGGCGCACGTACCAGTTCGACACTTCATCGAGCACGAAGCGCTCGATGGCGCGCGCGGTGCGCGTGACATCGTAGGCATCCATCCATTCGCGCGAGCGCTTCACCGTGGTGTGATAGCGCGAGAGAATCCAGCGATCGAGCAGGCTGGGCGCGCCGCGATCGGATGCGTGCACGTAGCCGTCCACGCCCGCGTACAGCGCGTAGAACGCGTACACGTTGCGCAGGTTCTCGAGCATCTTGCGCGCGGTGTCTTTGACACCGTCGCGGTCGAAGCGCGTGGGGCTCCAGGGAGGACTCGTCGTCACGAGATACCAGCGCAGGGCATCCGCGCCGTCTTCGTTCAGAACATCCCAGGGTTCCACCGCGTTGCCCTTGCTCTTCGACATCTTCTGGCCGTGCTTGTCGAGAATGAGCTCGGTGGTGAGCACATTCTTGTACGGGCTCACGCCCTTCACGAAGACCGAGATGGCAAGCAGTGAATAGAACCAGCCGCGCGACTGATCGATGCCCTCGCAGATGTAGTCGGCCGGAAACTGGCTCTCGAACTTCTTCTCTTCGTCCCACGGATAGTGGTATTGCGCGAACGGCATGGCGCCGGAGTCGAACCAGACGTCGATGACATCCTTCACGCGCTGCATGCTCTTGCCGCACGTGCAACGAAGCTCGATGGCATCCACCATGGGTCGATGCAGGTCGAGCGGCTCGTTGTGCGGGAAATTGAGCGCGCGCTCATGCAGCTCCATGACGCTCCCGACGGCGTCCATGTGGCCGCACTCGGCGCACACCCAGATGTTGAGCGGAGTCCCCCAGTAACGTTCGCGCGACAGCGACCAGTCGACGTTGTTCTCCAGCCAGTTGCCGAAGCGGTATTCGCCCACTTCCCGGGGGATCCAGTTGATCCCGTTGTTGGCCTCGATCATGCGGTCCTTGTACGACGTGGTGCGGATGTACCAGGCCGGCCGCGCGTAGTACATGAGCGGCGTCGAGCAGCGCCAGCAGAACGGATACGAGTGCTTGATGGTACCGCTCTTGTAGAGCTGGCCGTGGTCCTTGAGCCACTTGAGGATGGACGGATCGGCGTCCTTGATGAACTTCCCCGCCCACGGCGTGATGCGCGCTTCAAAAGTGCCGTCGGTCTTCACACCCTGGATCAAGGGAACGCCGAACTCGCGGTGCATGCGGTAGTCGTCGGCTCCGAACGCGGGCGCCACGTGCACAATGCCGGTGCCATCTTCGAGGCTGACGAAATCACCCGGCACCACCCGGAACGCACCTTCCGCTTCCATCTCCTTATAGAAGTCGAAGAGCGGTTCATAGTGTGCTTCCACGAGCGTGGAGCCCGCGAAGGTGTCGATCACTTCGTATTCGCCGTCCAGCACTCCGAGCAGGGCCTGCGCGAGGATCAGCACGTCGCCCTTACTGCGCACGCGGGCATACGTCTCTTTCGCGTTCACGGCCAGAGCTGCGTTGCACGTCAGCGTCCACGGCGTCGTGGTCCAGGCCAGGAAATACTCGTCGGCGTCGCGGCGCTTGAATTTGACGAACACGCTCGGGTCGGAAACATCCTTGTAGCCGAGGCTCACCTCGTGGCTCGAGAGCGACGTCTCGCAGCGCGGGCAGAACGGAACGCTCTTGTGCCCGCGGTAGATCAGTCCCTTTTTCCAGAACTCGGCGAGTATCCACCACACCGACTCGATGTAGTCGTTGTGATAGGTGACATAGGGATGTTCGAGGTCGAGCCAGTAGCCGATGCGGCGCGTGAACGCGACCCAGTCCTTCTCGTACTTGAAGACACTCTCGCGGCACTTCCTGTTGAACTCGGCGATGCCGTACTTCTCGATCTCTTCCTTGTGCTTGATGCCGAGCTCTTTCTCGACTTCGATCTCGACCGGCAGACCGTGCGTGTCCCAGCCCGCTTTGCGCACCACGCGCTGGCCGCGCATGGTGTGATAACGGCATGCGAAATCCTTGCACAGGCGCGCGATCACGTGGTGCACGCCGGGACGACCGTTGGCCGTGGGCGGACCCTCGTAGAAGACGTAGGCGTTCTCCGCCGGGCGCTCTTCGACGCTGCGCTCGAAAACGCGATTCTTCTCCCACGACGCGACCAGCGCCTCTTCGGCGCGGGGCACGCTGTCGGCGGAAGCGAGTCGCGGCAGCTTGATGGTGCGTGTGTTCATGGCGAGGCGCGTTTCAGGTATTCGATGATGATCTTGCGCAGGCGCGGCTCCGCCGATTGCGCGGTGGCGATGATGCGCGGGATGTCGACAGGCTCGAGCGCATCGGGGCGGCACAGATCGGTCACCACGCACAGCCCGAGCACGCGCATTCTGGCGTGCACGGCGACAAGCGTCTCCGGAACCATCGACATTCCCACTATGTCGGCACCAACCCGGCGCAGAAAACGATACTCCGCTGCGGTCTCCAGGTTCGGCCCGGCAACGGCAACCAGTACCCCTCTTCGGAGCGGGATCCCCAGTTCGATCGCGACGGCTTCGATGCGCGCGCGTGCCGCGCGCGTATAGGGCTCCGACATGTCGGGGAACCGGTCGCCGAGGCGATCGTCGTTCCAGCCGATGAGCGGATTGTCGCCCATCAGGTTGATGTGATCCGTCACCGCGACGATATCGCCCAGGTCGAGGTGCGGATTCATGCCGCCGACAGCATTGAAAACAATGAGCTCTTCCACGCCCAGCGCGCGCATGACGCGGACCGGAAAGGTGACGTCCTGCATCGAGTAGCCCTCATAATAATGAAGGCGCCCCTGCATCGCGACGATGGGCGCTCCGCCGAGTGTCCCCAGCACGAAGTTCCCCTTGTGCCCCTCCACGGTGGACGGGACAAAGTGCGGGATGTCGGCGTACGGCACCGCCGCGTCGACATCCATCGCGTCGGCGAGATCACCGAGGCCGGTGCCGAGGATGACGCCGAAACGCGGACGCACGCGTGTTCGTGCTCGAACCGCATCCGCCGCGCTGTTAATTTTTTCGAACAATCCGTGCAAGTGTGGCTTTCGTGGAAAAAATCAGGCGCGGATTCTAACAAAAGGGCGCTGCCAGGGAAACCGCCAAAACCGGCCGTCCCCGGGCACATTTAGGGAAACAAAAAACGGCCCGCGATGCGCTCGCGGGCCGTTCCTTTTGTCGCCTTATGACGATCAATCTCAGCGCGCGGGGCCGTCCTGCGGATTGCCCACGATGTTCTGCAGATCGCGGCGGAACTGATCCATGTTCCATTCCGATGCCGGCGTGGGATCAACGGCCGGCGCGGGCGCAACCGCGGGCTCGCGGCGCGGTGGCACGGCGATGTTCTCGCGCGGTGCGGATGACGCCAGCGTCTCGCGCTGTCCCTGCGAAAGACGATCGAGAATGTCGCTGATACCGGGCAGCGTTTCGCCCGCCTGCGTGTTGCCGGCCAGCGTGTCGAACAGGTTGCTCGCCTTGGGCGCCGGCCTCTCGTCGACGTATGGCACCGGCGCGGGCGCGCCCGGCATGGGCTGCGCCATTTCCTGCGGCAGGTCCTCGTCGGAGCGAAAATCGCGCTCGGCGGAGTCGATGAACTTCACGTGTGATTCCGCGACCACGCGCATCTTGGCGACGTAGGCATCGCGCTGCGAGCGCAGCCGCTGGATCTCCTGGCGCAGCCGGACCGCTTCCGAGCTGATGTCGCGCAGCGCGCGCTCCGCCTGGAGCTGTGCTTCCTTGACGATAAGGCTCGCCTCGCGGCGCGCGTTGTCCTTGGATTCCACAGTCACGCGCTCGGCGGTGACGAGTGTGTCGCGCAGCGTGCGCTCGATCGCGCGGTACTCCTGCACCTTGTCGTCGAGCTCGAGCAGTCGCTCGCGCAGCGCCTTGTTGTCGTTGAGTGCCGCTTCGTATTCGTCGGCAACGGTGGCGAGAAATGCGTACACCTCGTCGGGATCGAGGCCCCTCATTCCCTTCCGAAACTCCTGCTTTCGCACATCCAGCGGTGTGATACGCATCAGACATCCTCCTTCGCACCGGCTTGCCGCGGCACAGTCATGAACATACGGGACCGCACCGGGCGCGGCATCGCTCTTCCCCCCGCGGAAAATATTGCAAGGGGCACGCCGACAGCCTTCTTCTTCTACAAACAGCCAACGGCCAATAACTTACACACCGAAAGCGGGTCCACGCGCCGGGGCGCAAACCGCGCGCAGCATACATGAACCCGCCAGCACTGGTAAGAATATTTTCACCCCCGCTCGCCCGTGATGACGCGCCCCAGGCGGACAATGGTGGCCCCCTCCTCGATGGCGATCTCGAAGTCCTCGCTCATTCCCATGCTGAGCTCGGGTAGTGAGAGACCGGATCTCCGGCGCAACACGTCGGCAAGCCGCCTCAGCTCCTCAAAGCACCGGCGTGCTGCGCCGGGATCACCGCCGGCCGGGCCGATTGTCATCAGTCCGCGCCAGTCCAGCCCCGGAAGTCCCGCCAGCGTGTCCGCCATCGCCGACGCGGCGGACGGCTCGACCCCGTGCTTGGTGGCCTCGCCCGACGTGTTCACCTCCAGCAACACACGCAGCGGCGAGCCGCCTTCGCGCGCGATACGATCCAGCGTTTGTGCGATGGGGACGCCATCCACGGCATGAATCAGGTGCGCCAGCGCCGCCGCCTTGCCGGCCTTGTTGCGCTGCAGCGGCCCCACCAGGTGCCAGCGACAGGGGACGTCGATCGCGGCGGCCTTGGCCACCATTTCCTGGACACGATTTTCGCCAATGTCGAGGATTCCACCTGCGATGACCCGGCGGACCATGTCGGCCGCAAAGGTCTTCGTCACGGCCACAATGGTGACCGCGCCCGGCTCACGCCCGGAGCGTTGCGCAGCGCCGGAAACGCGCTGCCGGATTGCCTCAATTCGATCAGCTACTGGGTCCACGGCCGCCCACGCTAACGCCCTTTTGGCCCGTCAACCAACGCCTTTATTGGGCCCGCAGGGAACCGTGGAAAAGCCCGGGAGGTTGTCCACCGTCCATCCACCGCGATTCCACATTGCCGGCCTCGGAAAATGAGGTTATCTTGTGTTGTGACAATTGGATAAAGCCGTTGAAGATAATCATTTCACAACCGGGAGAAAATCTTGACGGCTCCAGGGGTCGATCGTAGTATCGCGAACCCAATCGGTAGGGGTTTTCTGGTAGGATGGCCCAAGATATTGCGTCAGACAGATGAACACTGGATATGACGCTCTCGTAGAGCCCGTCCCACCAAGAGGCCCTGCACCGAAAGGCAACCAGTTGTCAGACAACAAGTAACGGTCCTTTCGGCCCCCGGCCAGGAGCACCATGGAGATAACCAAAGTAAAGAAGCGCAACGGAGCAGTCGTTGATTTTGACAGGCACCGCATCGAGCGCGCGATCGAAAAAGCATGCGTCGCCACCGCGGTGAGCGTGTCCTCCGAGTTTTATTCCTCCGTCACCGACGACGTCACGGAAGTGATCGAGCGCAAGTTCGACGAGCGCATTCCCGGTGTCGAGGAAATCCAGGACATCGTCGAAATGATGCTGGCCGAGCGCGGCCTGTTCGAAGTCGCCAAGGCGTACATCCTCTACCGCCGGGAGCGCCAGGACGTCCGTCGCAGCAAGCAGGATGAGTTGCTCGAGAAGATCGACCGCCGCGAGATCAAGGTCGTCAAGCGCAGCGGTGATCTTGTCGAGTTCAACATCGGCGAGATCGAGAAGGCCATCACCAACTGCTGCCAGGGACTCGAAGGCGAAGTCGACGTTATCGGCGTCCTGCGCGACACCAAGCTCGGGCTTTACGACGGCATCAAGACCTCCGAAATCAACCAGGCCGTCATCATGGCCATCCGCGCGCGCATCGAGCGCGATCCTGTCTACTCGACGCTGGCCGCGCGTTTCCTTTTCAATGATCTCTACAAAGCAGTACTCGGCATGGACGAATTCGCCGCCGAGTTCCCGGCTGCCCACAGCGGCGGCTTCTCCGAGAAGATCAAGGCCGGCGTGGAAGCAGGCCGTCTCGACGCGCGCCTGCTCGAGTTCGACCTCACGCGCCTGGGCGCCGAGCTCCGGCCCGAGCGCGACCGCCTGTTCACCTATCTCGGCGCGCAGGTGCTCTACGACCGTTATTTCCTGAAGAACCTGAAGCAGGAGATCATGGAGGCGCCGCAGTATTTCTGGATGCGCATCGCGATGGGCCTGGCGCTCAACGAAACCTCGCAGCGCGAAGACTGGGCGCTCAAGTTCTACGACGTGATCTCGTCTTTGCACTACGTGCCCTCGACGCCGACGCTCTTCCACTCCGGAACCAGGCATCCGCAGATGAGCTCGTGCTACCTCACCACGGTGAAGGACGATCTCTCGCACATCCTGAAGTCGATCGGCGACAATGCCCAGCTCTCCAAGTGGTCGGGCGGTCTCGGCAATGACTGGACCTCGATCCGCGGCACCGGCGCGCAGATCAAGAGCACGAACGTGGGCAGCCAGGGCGTGGTGCCGTTCC
>DATEHD010000086.1:0-2527 GCA_035279765.1 Candidatus Krumholzibacteriia bacterium
GGATGACTGCCTTCGGCGTGGGCGCGGAGGTCGGCGTGCTGCTGCCCTACAGCCGCACGCAGGAGAGCGAGGCCGATCACCTCGGTCTCATCTTCATGGCGATGGCGGGCTACGATCCACAGACAGCCGTTCCTTTCTGGGAGCGCATGGCCAGCCAGGGCGGCAACGGCAAACCGCCTGAGTTCCTGAGCGACCACCCGGCGGACCAGACCCGCATCGACGCCATCAAGAAGGAAATGCCGGAGGCGATGAAATACTACAGGCAGGCAACGGCACTGAATTAGTAGAATGGGCGCGTGCTGCGTCCCTTGCACATCATGGCAGTGCTCGCCATCACGGTGGCAGCGCTGCCTTTTGTTTGCCGTGCCCAGGCCAATAGCGCAAGTGCGCCGGTTGCGCCGCAGCTTACCAACGAACTGCGCACGGGTGATTTCGACGCCATGCTGGAACGGCGGCAGATTCGCGTCCTCGTTCCCTACAGCCGGACCCTCTATTTCAACGACAAGGGTCGCGAAAGCGGCCTCAGCGCCGAGAACGTCCGGGACTTCGAGATCTACCTCAACAAGAAGTACCGCAAGCAGCTGAAGAACCGGCCCATCACCATCGTGCTGATTCCGACTTCGCGCGCCGATCTCATCCGGAATCTCGTACACGGACTCGGCGACATCGCGGCGGGCAACTTGACCGAAACGCCGGAGCGCACTCTGCACGTCGACTTCTTCGCTCCCGCTGATTTTCGGAGTGTTTCGGAAATCGTGGTGACATCGAAGCAGGCGGGCCCGGTTGCGAGCGACGATGCGCTCTCGGGAATGAGTGTGTATGTGCGCAAGTCGTCCAGCTACTACGCGAGCCTCGACTCGCTGAACCGGCGCTTTAGCGCGGCGGGCCAACCGCCGGTCAAGATCGTCGCCGTGGACGAGGATCTCGAAGACGAGGACATCATGGAGATGGTGGACGCGGGAGTGATCGACGCGACCATCGTGGATGACTGGAAGGCGCGCATGTGGGCCAGGGCGCTGCCGCACCTCGTGCTCAATCCCGGCGCTGCCGTGCGCACGGGCGCGCATGCAGGGTGGGCATTTCGCAAGAACAGTCCCCTCCTGGCGGCGGAGATCGCAGCGTTCTACCAGTCACACAAGTCTGTGGGTACTTTCAACTACCGGCTCGCGCAGTACGAAAAGAAGGCGAAGAAGCTGCGCGACCCCACGGGACGTGAGGACTGGAAGCACTTTGCGGATACCATCGCGCTGTTCGAGAAATACGGACAGCAGTACGGCTTCGATCCGCTCATGCTGGCTGCGCAGGGTTTCCAGGAGTCCGGCCTGAATCAGAGCGCGCGGGGCCCGACGGGCGCGGTGGGGATCATGCAGGTCATGCCGGCCACGGGCAAGTCACTCAAGGTGGGCGACATCACGGTGACCGAACCCAACATCCACGCCGGCACCAAATACATGAGCGAATTGCTGACGACGTATTTTGAGGGCGCCCACTTCGACGAGAAGAATCGGACCCTGTTCGCTTTCGCCGGCTATAACGCGGGCCCCAACCGGATTGCGAAGCTGCGTAACGTGGCCGCGACACGCGGACTGGATCCCAATGTGTGGTTCGACAACGTGGAGATCATCGTGTCGGAGAAGATCGGCCGCGAAACCACGACGTACGTGCGCAACATTCTCAAGTATTACGTCAGCTACAAGCTCACCCTGGAACGCGAGCAGGAAAGCAAACGCGCCCGCGAAGCGATGAAGCCCGGCCATTGAGTTTGCGCTACGAAGGAGCTTACTCTCTTTCGCGCCGCCGCAGCTCGCGCGCAATCCACACGGTGCGATAGATCGCGGTATAGCAGCTCGCCGCGGCAATGACGCCGACTCCGATCATGAGCACGGTCCCTTCCGGCTTGTGCATCAGATGGTCGATCGCGCGACCCGAGAGACATAACAGGCAGAGCAGGGCGAGACGCTCGCCGCGCTGCATGAGCCCACCCGTGCAGTTCACCCCGTGCACTTCGCCGCGCGCACGCGCATAGCTCACAATCATCGAGAATGACAACGCTGCGATGGCCAGCATGGCTCCCGGTCCCTTGTTGCCATAGAAGTAGACCATCCCTGCAAACATCGCGACTTCGATGTAACGATCGAGCGTGCTGTCGATAAAATCGCCGTAGACCGATGTCTTGCCGGTGGCGCGCGATACCCGCCCGTCCATGATGTCGGCCACGCCGCTCAGTGCGATGGCCCAACCGGCCAGCTCCAGGTGCCCGAACGCGATCAGGGCGCCGCTGCCCGCGCCCAGCACCAATCCGACCCAGTTGTAGAAGTCCGCGGTGAGACCCAGCCGGATGGATCCGCGCGTGATGGGTTCCATCAGCCACATGAACCAGTGCAGGATGAAGTCGGCCTTGCCGCCGAGAAGTTGTCCGCTCTTGCTCTGGACGTCGGCGTCGCGGCGCCGGCCCCCGAAGCCGTACACGGCCATCGACCCGAAGGCGGCAAATATCACGGAGAGAAACAATCGAATTTCCATGGAG
>DATEHD010000087.1:0-8444 GCA_035279765.1 Candidatus Krumholzibacteriia bacterium
CCCAACGGCGACGTCATCCGTCACGGCGGCAAGCTCCTCAAGAATGTAACGGGCTACAATCTCACGCAGCTCCTCATCGGATCCGAAGGCACACTGGGGATCATCACCAAGATTTATCTTCGCCTGCTGCCGCAGCCGCACCATCGCATGCTGTTGCTGATTCCCTTCGATACGCTCGAAGCCAGCGCGCGTACCGTGCCCGCCATCATGCACGCCGGCATTATTCCCTCGGCGCTCGAGCTCATGGAGCGCGATGCCATCGAGATCGCGGAGCGACACCTGGGCAAGCCCTTCCCCAACGCCGGTGCGGCGGCACAGCTGCTGATTGAAATTGACGGCAATGACGAAGCGGCCATCCAGCGCGATGCCGAGCGCATCACGGAGATTGCCATGGGAGAAGGCGCCACCGATGTTCTTGCCGCCGACACACCCACGCGCATGAACGAGCTGTGGGCGCTGCGGCGATCGCTGGGCGCGGCGGTGAAGTCAGAGTCGGTCTACAAGGAAGAAGACACCGTGGTGCCGCGCGGGAACCTGGTGGCGCTGCTCTCCGGTGTCAAAACGATTGCCAGCCGCTACGGCATCCGCACCGTGTGCTACGGCCACGCCGGTGACGGCAACCTGCACGTCAACATTCTGAAGATGGAGATGAGCGACGAGAAGTGGACGAACGATCTGCCGCCGATGATTCGCGAGATTTTCGAGCTCACCGTCTCACTGGGCGGAACGATCTCCGGTGAGCACGGCATCGGCTGGGTGCAGAAGGACTACCTGCCCATCGCGCTCTCGCCTTCCGAGCTCGGCGTGATGCGCGCCATCAAACGGGCCCTCGACCCCGAGGGCATCCTCAATCCCGGCAAAATCTTTCCCGACGAAAGTTAGTAGATGGCTTCGCTGATCGGGCTCTGTCCTTCGGCGGCGTTCTTCATGAGGTAGTCGATGTCGAGGATCTTGACCGGGCCCTCGTAGTAGGCGGCCGTGATCTTGCCCGTGTCCATGCGAATGGCGTCGCACGGGCACGCTTCCACGCACAGTCCGCAGTAGACGCACTGCAGAATATCGATGTCGAAGCGGACGGGATATTTTTCCACGCCGTCGTGGCCGGTATCGGCGCCGGTGATCTCGATGCAGTTGGCCGGACACGCGGTCGCGCAGCAGTTGCAGGCCACGCAGCGCGGAGTGCCGTCGGGGCGGTGCATGAGACGGTGCTCGCCGCGCAGGTTGGCCGGGAGCGGCGTGGGCTCCTCCGGCCACTGGTACGTGATTCCCACCTTGTTCTTGCGCAGGTCGGCGATGTTCTTGAGGAAATGGGTAATGGTAATGCCCAGGCCATGGACCACTTCGAACAGGTACGTGCGCTCGCGCACAGGCGCTCTTACATTGAGAGGAGTGGTGACGACCCGGGTTGCCATATCTTCTCCGTTTGGGGAATCGCCGCGGACCGGCGGCACGCACCAAGTTGCCCAACCTCCGGTCCAATGTCAAGGCATTTCGCCCCTTACGCTTTGACCGCGCGGCGCGCTTGCGCTTATGATCCCGCGCAACCGTTCATCCTGGAGGCATGATGTCCGACCAACGTGAAGTGCTCGAAGTCGACGTGTTGTTCGTGGGCGGCGGCGCCGCGTCGCTCGCCGGCGCGCTGCACCTGCAGCGCCTGATCAACGCCCACAACGAGCGCGTGACACAGACGGGCCAGGGCGGCCAGCTCACGCCCATGATCGCCATCATCGAGAAAGGCGCCGAAATCGGAGCGCACTCGCTCTCCGGCGCCGTGATGGACCCGAGTGCCATCACCGAGCTCATCCCCGATTACAAGGAACAGGGTTGCCCCATCGAGCACGTGGTCGAAGCGGAGGACGTCTACTTCCTTACCAAGAAGCACGCGGCGCGTTTCCCGATCGTGCCTCCGCCGCTTCGCAATCACGGCAATGTCATCGTCTCCCTCGCGAAGTTCAACCGCTGGCTCGGCGGAATTGTGGAAGCGGCCGGCGTGAACATCTTTCCCGGGTTCGCGGGCGTCGAGATCCTGGAAGAAAACGGAACCGTGACCGGCGTTCGCACCGGCGACAAAGGCATCGACAGGCACGGCGAGCGCAAGGCGAACTTCGAGCCGGGCATCGATCTGCGCGCGCGCGTCACCGTGTTCGGCGACGGGCCGCGCGGCTATCTCTCCAAGCAGCTCATCGCACGGCACAAGCTGCTCGAAGGCCGTTCACCGCAGGTGTATGAGACGGGTGTCAAGGAAGTGATCGAGGTTCCGCCCGGCCGCACCGATGTGGGTCGCGTGATTCACACCATGGGGTATCCGTTCCGCGCCGATAACGTGGGCGGAACGTTCATCTATACGATGGCCAACAACCTGATCGCGGTCGGGCTCGTGACACCGCTCGACTATCGCGATCCGTTCTTGAACCCGCACGAGCAGATGCAGCAGTTCAAGGAGCACCCGATGGTCGCGAAACTGCTCGAAGGCGGAAAGACTGTCGCGTACGGGGCCAAGGTGATCAGCTCGGGCGGTTACTACTCGATGCCGCAGCTCTCCACCGACGGCGCCATGCTGATCGGAGAAGCCGCGTCGATGGTCGATATGGCGCGCCTCAAGGGCGTCCATCTCGCCATCAAGTCGGGCATGCTCGCGGCCGAGCAGCTGTTCCAGTCGCTCCTCGCCGACGATTTCTCGGCGAAGGCGCTCGCGCCCTACGAGGACGCCGTCCGCGCGAGCTACATCGGCAAGCAGCTCCACAAAGTTCGTCACTTCCACCAGGCACTGTCGAAGGGCATGCCGCTCGCCTTCTTTCACCTCGGCATCCAGCAGATGACAAACGGCGCGGACATCATGACGGCGCCTCACGACAAGGAAGAGCGCTACCAGTTGAAGAGCGTTGCCGAGTATTACGCGGTCGACCGCGACCTGCCCGAGCCGCGCAAGTATGACGGCGCGCGTTTCCTGGACAAGCTCGCCGACGTGTACCTCTCCGGAACCATGCACGGAGAGGATCAGCCCTCGCACCTCAAGGTGCCGGATACGCGACTCTGCTACGACATCTGCGTGTCGAAATTCCGTTATCCGTGCAACCGGTTCTGCCCGGCAAACGTGTACGAGATGGTGGCCAACGAAGGCGGCACGCTGCGCCTGCAGATCAACTTCGCCAACTGCGTGCACTGCCAGACGTGCGACATCAAGTGCCCGCTCGACAACATCCGCTGGACTCCGCCCGAAGGCGGCCAGGGTCCGAACTACACCGTGCTGTAGTTTGTCCCGCGGAGGCTTGCTGACGCAAGGTATAGGAAAAAACAGAACGCCGCCCGGCGCGAGCCGGACGGCGTTGTTGGAACTTCCTCGCGGAGGCTTGCCGACGCGAGGTATATCAGAAGAACGGCTACGTCGACGGTGATCCTTCCAGTGGCCGTCTCACATTGGAGTCGGCGTCGCGAATCGAGCGCCAGAAGCGAACCGCCTCTTCGCCCTTCTTCCACGACAGGTAAACCACCGTGTTGTTCTGGATCGAGAAGAAATCAACGAGACCTTTCTCCTCATCCTTCAGAATGCAGCCGGAATCGCGAACCGACGCGCGCGCACGGTCGATCTCCGCTTCCACGGTCTTGATCTCGTGCGTCTTGTCGTCCAGTTCCGCCGCGTCGCGGTTGGCCTCATCGGCGCCGCACTCGACAATCAGTTTGAGAATCGCGATCTCTTCCAGAAGCCAGAGATAGCGCTGCCGATTGCGCCTGATACGCTCCAGTGCATTTTCCAAGAAACCTGTGAGGGCGTTTGCTTCCTCCACTGTGAAAAACTTGGGGTTCATGCCGAACTTGACTCCCTGCGTCGCCCCAGCGTCGCCAAAACGTTGTTCCCTAGCCTTGCCCTTAGTGTCCCAGACGACCTAAATGTATCGCCTGATGTATAGGTAGTCCGGTTCCACCTAGAATGCAAGGGACAATTCCCTGATGGCCTTGTGCAACTTTTCACGCGACAACGTGATGCGCGCTCGAGCCTCTCATTTCACGTGAAGTCGCCTTGAAAAGCGTCGCGCCGCATCGATCGTTAGACGCGTTGACCATCCCGCTCCAGGTTGCTACTTTGGGGAACATGTCTTTGCGACCCGGCTCTTTTTTTTGTCCCATCCGGCCGCTCGATCTCTCCGCCGTGGACGCGGTGGGCTTCGACCTCGACCACACCCTGGCGCTCTACGACGACCACGCGGTCAATCTCCTCGCTGCCGCAGAAACCGTCCCCTTCCTGGAGGACGTCGGGCACCCCGATGCGAGCTACCCCACAGAAAATGTCACAACCACGGCCCGCGGTCTCTCCATGGATCTACGGCATGGCAACGTGATCAAGATAGGAGCCGGGGGTCGGGTGATCCTTGCACGGCGGGGAGAAAACTGGCTGTCCGAGGAGGAGATCGAGGCCAGCTATGGCGGGCACGACCCCGCTGATGAGGCGACGACATGGCACGTGAACTCGCCCTTCGACATCCCCACGTTGTGGTTCTTCTCGACGCTCGGTCCCCGCATCCGCGACCCGCAGGACACCGCCTACGCCGGGCGCGTCCTGGGAGACATTCGCCGCTCCCTCGACCGCTCCCACACCCGCGGCGAACTCAAACGCCACCTCAGCCGGGACCTGGGCCGGTACGTTTCCTCGCCGCCGGGCGTACGCACGGGGCTCGAGCGCTGGAAGCGCGCGGGCAAACGGTTGTTCGTGGTCACAAATTCGGATCCCGACTACGCGGCGCGCGTCATCGACCACGTGCTGGGCAGCGGCTGGCAGGAGCTCTTCGACCTGGTGCTGACGGATGCCGGAAAACCGCGCTTTTTCGCGGACACGCGATCGCAGCGCCCACCCCACGAGCCCGCCGCGCACGTTCTCGATCATGCGCACGCACAGCACGTGGAAACCCGCCTCGGCGTCGAGCCGTCGCGCATTCTCTACGCCGGTGACAACGCGCGCGCCGACATCGCGCCGGCGCGGCGGCGCGGGTGGAAGACGCTCCACGTGGTGGCCGAGATCGCGGCACCCGAGGCGCCCACGCTATGGGCCGCGGCACTCCATCACCACGGTGCTCCCACATGGTTTGCACGCACGGTTCGTGATCACGCCGATGCGGCGTGCGCGCGCATCGATGCCTTTCTCGCCCTCGATCCGAATGCGCCGCTGCTCCCCGCCGACGAATTCTATGCGCTGATCGCGGCGAACAGCACGCCCGGCGGTGCGGCCAAAGCCCCTTGACACTTCCGTCCCGGATCGCCAACATCACGCGACACAACGCATTGCCGCGCGCGCGGCCGGAAAGGTTGACCATGAGCACTGCCCCGACGAATACCGCTGTGAGCCGTCCCTTCCCGCTTTCGCCGGCGGCTGCCTGGATTCCCGCCGCCGGGGCGCGCCGGATCGCCGCGGGCGTGGCGCTGGCGCTGGCTTTCGCGGGTCTGACGGCTCTCGGGGCCAACATCGTCATTCCCATCGAGCCGGTTCCCATCACGATGCAGACACTGTTCGTGCTGCTCGCGGGCGCGTCGATTGGCGCGGGCTGGGGTTCGCTCAGTCAGTGGATCTATGTGGGCCTGGGCGTGGCGGGACTTCCGATCTTCGCCGGCGGACTATCGGGCGCGGGAGTTCTGGCCGGTCCGAGCGGTGGCTACCTGATTTCGTTTCTGGTGACGCCGTGGCTGGTGGGCACGATGCTGCGACGTTCGAATCGCATGGGCTGGCAGATCGTTTCATTTGTCTCGGGACAGTTGCTCATTCTCCTTCTGGGCGTGGCGCACTTAACACTCTTCTACACGCACGATCTTTCGAAATCTCTCATGGTGGGCGTCGTGCCGTTTCTCCCCGGGGATGCGTTCAAGATCGCGGCGGCGATATCGATACATCGCTCGTCACAGGCACTGGTAAGACACTATCGGGGTTAGGAGAAACAACGGGCGCGCTGTCGCGCGCCGCCTCAACTTAGCGCGTAGTGGACGCAGTTCTTCCCCGCCGCCTTGGACTGGTACAGCGCCCGGTCCGCCGCATTGAAGAATTCCCGCCGGTTGCCACGGAACACGGATACGCCGATGCTCACCGTGACCTTGAGCACGATGTCTGTGTCGGGCACCGTGAAGCGGATCGTCTCCACCGCCGCGCGCAACTTTTCCGCCACGTTCTGAACTCCGCTTTCGTCGGTGTCCGGCAGCATGATTGCAAATTCCTCGCCGCCATAGCGCGCCACGATGTCCGTGTCGCGCACCGTGTCGCGCAGCACATCGGCGATGGTCTTCAGGAGCACGTCGCCCACGGAATGTCCGAACTTGTCGTTCACGCGCTTGAAGTCGTCGAGGTCGACGAGCACCAGTGCCAGATTTCCGTTGTTCTGGGCGACGGTCGCCATCAGGGTGTTCATCAGGTTCCAGAAATGGCGGTGGTTGAAGAGCCCCGTGAGCCCGTCCGTCACCGACAGCTTCTCGAGCTGCGCGGTCTTCTCCGTCAGCGCCGTGTGCATTGAATTGAGCTTCTTGTAGTTGAACTGCAGCTCGGCCTGCGACAGCGTGATCTTCATCGCCATCTCGTTGAACGTATCGATGAGCAGCCCAATCTCGTCGCTCGAGCCGCGCGGTATCTTCACGCCCACGAGCCCCTCGTTGATGCGACGGGCGCCCACGGCGAGCCCCTTGATGGGGCTCAGAATCGACTGTGCGATGCGCAGGGTGAGCAGGATGAAGATGGCGCCGACGATGAGCACCGACACCCAGATGCGTCGCTGCGCTTCCAGCACGGGCGCCATCGCCAGCTCGTAGTCTTCTTCGTACACGAGCCATGCGCCGAGCTCGTCGAGGTGTACCTTGCTATGGAACACCGAGCGGTTCCGATAGCTCGTGCGCCGCTCCACGCTGACCGGTCCTTCCTGGCGCGTGGGGACCTGCATCGCGATCGCCCCCACCAGGCGATCATTCGACAGGCGCGGCTGCGTCACGAATTTTCCCTGTCCGTCGAGCACGAACAGATCGCCTCCGGAGCCGAGTTTCACCTCGCCGAGCACGCTCTCCAGCGCGGAGAGATTCACGCGCGCCGCAAGCCACGAACGCTGCGACTGGTCCTGCGATGCGTCGGGCGCGGGAGCAAACACCCACTGGTGAAAACCGTGCGCGTCAAGAACGGGCGATGAGATGCCCGCGTCGAAACCAATCTCACCCAGTTCCATCCAGGCATCGTCGGCTCCTTCGGAGAACTTTCCACGCGCCGACGCCACCAGGCCGCCGCCCGAATCGAGCAGCAGGATGTCTTCGAATTCGGGATAGAGCGCAAGCATCGCATGCAGCCGGCGCGAGAGCTCGTCGCGGGCCGAAACCCTGTCGCTCGGCTTGCTGGCGCCCGCCAGATGCGACAGTGCGAACCGCAACGTGGGGAAATTGGATATCTCCAGGACGTCGCTGCTCTGACGATCGCTCCACAGCCGCACGCGCGACGTGGTGGTGCTGAGCATCGACGGGAAGCGGTCCTTCATCTGGTCCGTCAGGAACTTGCCCGTACTGCGTGTGGTCGTGAGACCGACCACAAACGACGCGAGAATCACACTCGATCCCACGAGCATGATGATCTTGGCGGAGAAGCTTTCCCTGACTTTATTGACGAACCTGAGCTGCATGTGGCGGCTGTTCCCCCAGGCACCTTTCCAGCAGAGCCGAAATTTGTTTCGGTCCTGCTGGGTTGCGACTGATCCTGTAGAGCAAGAACAGTACACAAAGGGGACGATGGGACCGCCACGCGGCGCCTCGCAAAACCGGGGGACCAACGGGAACTACGGGCAAGCATGCGAAAGGCGGAGACACCGTGCAGCGTCTCCGCCCTTCATCGAACGCATCCTTGCGTGTGTCGTTATGCGAACGCGAGCTTGATGAGGGCTTTCTGCTCCAGCGCATGCGCCTTGGCCGAGCCCGTGGCCGGGCTGGCGCTTTCGTAGCGCTTGACGCTCGTTACATAGCGGCCGCCCGTCGCTTCCTTGATGCGATGGCGCACGAACGAAAGCGCCCCCATGTTGGCCGGCTCCTCCTGCACCCAGGTGAGCTTGGCATCCGACGGGTAGCGCGACAGCGCTTCCTTGAGGGCAGCGCCCGGGAACGGATAAAGCTGCTCGATGGTGACAATGGCGCGGTCCATGGCCCCGCGCGCCGCACGCTCGGCGCGCAGTTCGTGCGCGATCTTGCCCGTGCATAGAATAATGCCGCGCACATTCTGCGCTTCGTCGTCGGCAATCACCGGCCGGAACGCGCCGTTGGCAAGTTCCTCCACCGGGGAACACGCCGGCTCGGCGCGCAGCGTGCTCTTCGGCATCATCACGATGAGCGGCTTGCGCCACGTGCGCAGTGCCTGCCGGCGGAGCAGGTGGAAGTAGTTCCCCGCAGTGGAAGGCTGGGCCACCTGGATGTTGTCCTGCGCGGCCAGCTGCAGAAAACGTTCGGGG
>DATEHD010000088.1:0-7289 GCA_035279765.1 Candidatus Krumholzibacteriia bacterium
TTGCCGCCGCTGCCGATGGCAACCATGTTGCCGTGCTTCTTGCACTGCCGTTCCACCCACATGCGGAGCTCGGCGGTGACCTTCGGGTCCACCTTGCCCTGTAACGCGCGCACGCCGCCCACCGCGAACGACTCGTTTTCCACCATGCGGCCCTTCACGATCAATGACACCTCGGTGCTGCCGCCGCCGACGTCGACATAGAGATAATTGCGCCGCGGATCCAGGCGATGCTCCACGTGGTTGGCGTAAATCACTTCGGCTTCGCGCGCACCGTCGATGATGTCGATGGTGATGCCGGACGCCTTGTGCACACGCTCGACCACCGCCGCGCCGTTTGATGCCTCGCGCATCGCACTGGTGGCGTAGGCGGCGAAGTCCAGCGCGGGGTAGGCGCGGATCAGGTGCCGGAAGCCGACCATCGTGTCAGCCAGGCGCTGGGCCTTGTCGGCGGAGATGCGACCGGAGCGAAACGTGTCGTCACCCAGGCGCAGCGGCATGCGCACGAGCACTTCCTTCTTGAACAGCGGCTCGTCGCCCTCTTCGATCACGCGCGCGAGCAGAAGCCGCACCGCGTTGCTGCCGATATCGATGGCGGCGAACTTCATGCGGATTTCCGGCGCGCACGGCGCGGTTTGCGGGTCTTCGCGGCCTTGGGCGCGCGCATGGCATCCTTCATCGCTTTCGTATGCGCAAGCGGCCGCAGGTCGCGTGCGAGGCGCGTCGACGTGCGTGCGACCAGCCGCGTTACTTCCCGCGAGTTCTCCAGCCCGAAGTCGCGCACACCCGAGAGAATGCCCGAGCGTATCGCCACCACCAGCCGGTCCAGAAGATCTTCGTGCATGCGCTTCTGCTCGTCCGGTGCGGGCGGCCGCTCGAAGTGGAGCATGCGGCCGTCGCCGGCACGCACGGAGCTCCAGCGCGGGCGATCGATCTCGATGACAAGCACGCCGGCCTTGGGGATCGACTCCCGGAAACCCGGAATCAGGTGGGCGGCAAATTCGGTGAAGGATGGATCGTGACCGAATACCATGACGTTCTTCACGCGATTGTCAAAGCCCTGCACGATGTGCAGAAAATCGTCGGGTTCGAGGCCGCCGTAGAGCTCCTCGCGCAGTGCCACCCGCTCCGCCGGCACGCCCAACCGTTCGGCGAACACCTGCGCCGTTTCGAGAGCGCGATCCGCGGGACTCGAGAACACCTGGTCGGGAACACCGACCAGCGCCGCCACACGTTCGGCCATCAACTGTGCCTCGCGGCGTCCGCGCTTCTTGAGCCGCCGGTGAAAATCCGAACCCTTGGGTCCCTCATCCACAGCGGTTGCATGACGAACCAGGATCAGCCGTTTCATTTCTGCCTCCCGATCAAGCGCCGGCGACGGCGCTGCGCGACTGCGCGGCCCGCGCCAGCCATCGATAGATTTCCACCTGCGCGCGATGGTTGCCGGCGCCGCGGCGATACGTGTTGCTCAGCGCTTCGTCGATGATGCGGGCGCGCGCTGTGTCACGCATCTGCAGATTGAAATAGTAGCGCAGCTCCTCCCGGATCTCGGGGTCGTAGATCGGCGCGGCCACTTCGACGCGATAGTCGAGGTTGCGCGTCATCCAGTCCGCGGAGCTGATATAGCAGCGTTCGCTGCCCCCGTTGCAGAAGAACATCACGCGTGAATGCTCCAGGTAGCGGTCGACGATGCTGATGGCCTCGATATTCTCGCTCACCTCTGCCACGCCGGGCACCAGCGAGCACGTGCCGCGCACGATGAGCTGCACCTTCACGCCCGCGCGGCTGGCGTCGTACAGGGCTTCGATGAGCTGGCGGTCGACGAGGGCATTGAGCTTGGCGTCGATATAGGCGGGGCGGCCGCGCTTTGCGTTCTTGATCTCGCGGTGAATCAACTTGAGGAACACGCGTCGCATGTCGAACGGCGACACCACCAGGTGACCGTACGACTGGCGCTGGTAGGTGGTCTCCAGGAAATCAAACACTTTGCCCACTTCGCTGGTGAGACGGCGGTCCGATGTGAGCAGGAAGTGGTCGGCATAGACGAGGGCGGTGGTTTCGTTGAAATTTCCCGTCCCGATCACCGCGTAATCGACAGTCTTGCCTTCCTCGCGACGGCTGATGAGCGCCAGCTTGGCGTGCACCTTGAGGCCCTGCACCCCGCTCAGGAGCCGCGCGCCTTCATCTTCCAGCGCGCGCGCCCAGTGAATGTTGGCTTCCTCGTCGAAGCGAGCCTGCAACTCGAGCAGCACCGTCACCTTCTTGCCGTTGCGCACGGCGTTCAAGAGCGCGTTTACAACGTTCGACTCCCGGGCCACCCGGTACAGCGTCATCTTGATCGATTTCACCTTGGGGTCGATGGCCGCCTCGCGCAACAGGTCGATGATGGGATGGAACGCGTGATACGGCGTGTGCAACAGCACGTCCTGCCGGCGTACGACGGACAGCACGCTGCGCTTGCCCTTGAGCGCCGGATGCGGCAGCGGCGGCTGCGCCTTGTACTCCAGCGTGGAACCGTTCACATTGGGGAACTCCACGAAGTCGCGCGCGTTGTGATAGCGCCCGCCCGGAATCACGTTGTCGAGGCGGCGCAGGTTGGCGCGCTTCATGATGAGATCGAGCAGGTCCTGGGGAATCTCGCGGTCGTACACGAATCGTACCGGCGGGCCTTCCTTGCGCTTCTTGAGCGACTTGGCGATTTTCTCCACCAGGCCCACCGTCACGTCGTCGTCGATTTCAATTTCGGCGTCGCGCGTCAGCTTGATCGTGTACGCCTCCGCCTTCTCCACTTCGAAGATTGAAAATACGTCCTTGAGCCCGAAGCGGATCACGTCGTCGAGCATGATGACGTAGCGCCGCTCGCCGATGGCGGGTAGCACGAGAAAACGTGAAAGATCGCCCGAGGGCACTTCCACAAGAGCGTGCTTCACCGGGGTGGGCACCTTCTTGCCGGTGAGACGCACGGCGAGATAAAGGACGCCGTTGCGCAGGTAGGGGAACTCCGGAACGCTGTCGAGAATGACGGGGACCAGTCCGGGGCGGACCACGTCGTCGAAATACCTTTGCACAAACGCGCGATGCTCTTCGCGCAGCTTCTTCTCGTCGACGATGCTGATGCCCTCGTTCTCGAGGGCGGTGCGTGCCTGCGCAAACACGGTCTCGAAACGCTCGCGTTGCGCGAGCACCATTTCGTGGATGGAATGGAGAACCTTCTTGGGCTCGCCGTACACCATCTTGTGCGACGTGATGCCGGCGTCAACCATGCGCTGCAGCGTGGCCACGCGGACGCGGAAGAATTCTTCCAGGTTGGACGAGCAGATGCCGACGAACTTGAGGCGTTCGATCAGCGGGACTTCGGGGTCGGCCGCTTCCTGGAGCACGCGCTCATTGAACGAGAGCCACCCGATTTCGCGGTTGACCAGCGGAGTACGCGACATGAACTGAGCAAACCATCCTGTTGCGGAACCGATTGCCGCGGTCTCGCATGACTCTGACTGGGAGATGACGCGAGGGATGACACGACCGGGGACGCCATCAGCGGCGGTATCAACGACAAGCCCGGACGCCCTCGCCTCGAGCACGCGTGTGGCGACCGAACCGAGTGTATCTTAGTGCGCCAGCGGTGCTTGTGTCAAGTTGGGCTGAATCTGGATACGCGCGAGGAAATGCGGGTATGTCGCCGCGTCAGGCGCGATATCCCTGCGGATTGCGTTCGTGCCATGCCAGCGCGGACGTAATGATGTCATCCAGACTGCTCTTCTCCGGGGACCATTGCAGGGTCTCGCGTGCACGCTGGGATGATGCCACCAGCGACGGAGGGTCACCGGCTCGACGCGCTCCGTTTTCCTGTACCAAATTCCTGCCGGTGAGTCTTCGCGTCGCTTCAATCACCTCGCGCACGCTGAAGCCGTGCTCACTACCGAGATTGAGCGCACCGCTGAACCCGCGCTGCATGGCATCCAGGGCCAGCACGTGCGCCAGCGCAAGATCGGAAACGTGGACATAGTCGCGCACGCAGGTGCCGTCGCGCGTCGGATAATCGTCGCCAAAGACGGTGACGGATGCGCGCCGCCCCAGCGCTGCATCCAGGACAATGGGAATCAGGTGCGATTCGGGACGATGATCCTCACCGCATGCGACGGTCGCGCCGGCCGCGTTGAAGTAACGAAGCGCGACATAGGACAGGCCCCATTGCGCGCGCGCCGCGGCCAGCATCCACTCCACGGTGAGCTTCGTCCATCCGTAGGGATTCTCGGGACGGCATGACGCGTTTTCCTCGATGGGCAGCACCGACGGGGTTCCGTACACGGCCGCCGTCGATGAAAACACAAGCCGCTTGATGCCCCGCGCCTCCATGGCGCGCACCAGCCGCGTCGATCCCGTTACATTGTTGTCAAAATAATCAAGGGGACGGCGCATCGAGTCCGCCACCACGCTGAGCGCGGCGAAGTGAAGCACCGCCTCGATTCCCTGGTCGAGGGCGGATGCGAGCGCACGCTCATCGCGAACGTCGCCTTCCACGAGCGTGCACCCGTGCGGTACCGCATCGCGATGTCCGGTGGTGAGATTGTCGAGCACGACCACGCTGTGACCCTGCTCGAGAAGGAGCTCGGCCACCACCGATCCCACGTACCCGGCGCCGCCGGTCACGCACAGCTTCATGAAACTCTCCGCTTGAGCCCGCGCACGAAGCGCGCGAGGTAGACGCCGGTGTGCGATTCGGCCACGCGCATCACGTCGTCAGGCGTTCCCGATGCCACCACACGCCCGCCACCGTCGCCGCCTTCCGGTCCCAGGTCGATGACGTGGTCGGATTGTGCAATGACCTGGAGGTTGTGCTCCACCACGATTACCGTGTTGCCGTTGCTCTGCAGATCGCGCAGCACGTCGATCAGCGTCTCCACGTCCTGCACATGAAGGCCGGTGGTGGGTTCGTCGAGAATGTAAACGAAGCCGCCTTCCACGTTCTCGGAGAGCTCGCGCGCAATCTTGATGCGCTGCGATTCGCCGCCCGAGAGCGTGGTCGAGGGCTGGCCGAGGCGAAGATAGCCCAGGCCGACGCGCGAGAGCACATTCAGTTTCGAGACGAGATCGCGGTGGTCGGAAAAATGCTGGATGGCCTCGTCGATGGTCAGCTCGAGCACCTGCGAGAGATCCAGGCCACGGTACGTGATCTCCAGCGTCTCCGCGTTGTAGCGCTTGCCGTCGCATTCACTGCAGCGCACGAACATGTCGGCCATGAAGTGCATCTCGACGCGCTCGTAGCCCATGCCCTGGCAGCGCGCGCAGCGTCCGCCCGACACGTTGAAGCTGAAGCGCCCCGACGCGTAGCCGCGCTTTCGGGCCTTGGGCTGCGCCGCGAACACGTCGCGAATGGCGGCAAAAGCGCGGACATACGTCACCGGATTCGAGCGCGGCGTCTTGCCGATGGGAGTCTGGTCGACCATGAGCACACCGCGCACGCCCGAGAGCCCCTCGACGGAACGATAGGCAGGACCGCGCGACTCCCCGCGCGTGCGCAGCGCGTTGTACAGCACGTCGCACACAAGCGTGCTCTTGCCGGAGCCGGAGACGCCGGTAACACTGGTGAAGGCGTGCAGCGGAAATGCCACGGTGATGTCTTTGAGGTTGTGCTCGCGCACGCCGGACAGGCGCAGGGCCGGCCCCGCGGCGGGCGCCCGCATTCCATCGCGCGCGGGCAGGCCTTCCTTGAGATAGCGCAGCGTCCCGACCGACCCGGCGTTGGCCGCGTCCGGCGCTCCCTGGTACACCACGCTTCCGCCATTCTCGCCCGCGCCGGGACCAAGGTCGACAATGTAGTCGGCGGCCCGAATGATATCGAGATCGTGCTCGACCACGACCACCGTGTTGCCGCGCGCGCGCAGCTCGCCCAGCACGTCGATCAGCTGCACGGTATCGCGCGGATGGAGACCGATCGAGGGTTCGTCGAGCACATAGAGCACGTCGAGCAGGTTGGAGCCCAGCGAATTGGCGAGCGAGATGCGCTGCGATTCGCCGCCCGAGAGCGTTCGCGCCAGGCGGTCCAGCGTGATGTAGTGGAGTCCCACCGCGAGCAGAAATCCGAGCCGGGACTCCAGCTCGATCACGACGTCGTGCGCGATGGTGCTCTCGCGCTCGTTGAGCTGGAGCGAGCGCACGAACGCCAGCGCATCACGTGGCGTCATGGCGCCGATGTCGCGGATGGTCTTCCCGCCCAGCTGGACGTAGAACGCTTCCGGACGCAGGCGCCCGCCGTCGCAGGCGCGGCATTCGCGGAAGGCGAGATAGCGGCGCGTGAAGAAGCGCGCGTACTTCTTGTACGTCTTCTCGCGCATGTTCTCCAGAAACGGGAGGACACCGACGTATTCTCCGCTTCCGTTCATGATGGCCTTGCGCGCCTCGGCGGAGAGCTTCGACCACGGCACGTCCATGCGGATCTTCTTGCGACGGCAGAAACGCACAAGCTGATTGAAGAAGTATTCGAACTTCTCGCTCGCCCACGGCTCGATGGCGTGGTCCTTGAGCGAACGGTTGGTGTCGGGAACGATGAGCGCATCGTCGAACTCGAGCCGGCTTCCGAAGCCGCGGCACGACGGGCACGCGCCGTATGGCGTATTGAACGAGAACAGAATCGGGCGCGGCTCCTCGAAGGTGGTGCCGCACGCCGTGCATACCAGCTGGTTGGTGAACTCGACGGGCTTTCCGCCTTCCATGTCCTCGAAGCGCACATGGCCGCCGGTCATGCGGTATGCCGCCTCGATGGCCTCGAGCAGGCGCGCGCGCTTCTCTTCCACGATATCGATGCGGTCGAGGACGAGGTCGATGGATGCCAAGCGCGACGCGTTCTTGGGAGCCGTTTCGAGCTTCACCACCTCGCCGCGAATGATGAAGCGCGCATAGCCTTCGCGAATCATCTCGTCGATCTGCTTCGCGCCGCTTCCCTTTTCGAGCTTGCGGCTCGCGATCACCATGAGCGTGCGGCCGCGGTGTGTGGCCAACAGCGACTCGATCACCTCGTCGGGCGCGTAGCGCTTCACCTCACCGTGCCCGTTGGGGCACATGGTACGGCCCAGGCGCGCGAACAGAAGGCGCAGGTAGTCGTAGATTTCGGTGGCGGTGCCGACTGTCGAACGCGAGCTGCGCGTGGTGTTGCGCTGCTCGATGGCGATGGCGGGTGAAAGCCCCGTGACCTCGTCCACGTCCGGATGGCCGATGCGCTCGAGGAACTGTTTGGCGTACGTGGAGAGCGACTCGATGTAGCGGCGCTGGCCCTCGGCGTAAAGCGTATCGAA
>DATEHD010000089.1:0-3613 GCA_035279765.1 Candidatus Krumholzibacteriia bacterium
GCCCGACATCACGACGCGCATGAAGGCGCGCAATCCCAAGTTGTTCGCCGAGAACAAGACTTTGTTCCAGAATCTCTCCAGCAAGTTCCAGATTGCGAACGGGAAGATCACGGTTCCGGATCTCAAGCTGGGGACCACCGAATTTGCGCTCGCCGGCGACGGTTGGTTCTCATTGGACAAGGAGATGAACTTGAGTTCGGTGCTCACCATCAACCAGAAGATGGCAAACGATCTTGTCGCCGAAGTGCCCATGGTGAAATACATCCTCTCGCCGGATGGACGCATCGACGTGCCGCTCACATTGACAGGGGGAGTGCTCAAGCCCAACGTCAAGGTGGATGCCGCCGCGATGACGGCAAAATTCCAGAAGGCGATGCTCTCGCAGGGACAGAAGCAGGTCGAGGATCAGGTGAAGTCGGGCGTCAACGGACTGCTCAAGAATCTCGAAAAGAAAAACCCGCCGCCCAAGCCGGCCACGACAAAGCCCGACACAACGAAGAAGCAACCGCCGAAGCCCGCGCCCGCGCCTGCGCCGAAAGACTCAACGAAGGGATGACGCGCGCGCTTGGGTCCAGTTCCGTGGTAAAGTAGCGTTCATGCCGTTTGCATTTCATCTCGACGCCACCAGTGACGGGGCGCGCGCGGGCCGTATTGCCACCGATCACGGCGAATTTCCCACGCCCGTGTTCATGCCCGTCGGCACGCAGGCCACGGTGAAGGGCGTCACCATTGACGGTCTGATTGACACCGGCGCGCGCATCCTGCTCGGCAACACGTATCACCTGTGCATGCGTCCGGGCCCCGAGCTCATCGAACGCGCGGGCGGACTGCACCGGTTCATGGGCTGGGACGGCGCGATTCTCACCGATAGCGGCGGCTACCAGGTATTCAGCCTGGCCAGCCTGCGCCGTCTCGGTGACGACGGTGTTCGATTTCGCTCGCACGTGGACGGCTCTCTCCATATGTTCACGCCCGAATCGGTCATGACCGCGCAGGCGCGCATCGGCGCCGACATCATCATGAGCTTCGACTATTTCAGCGGCATTCCATGTACCCGTGAGGATGCGGAACAGTCGGTTGCGCTCACCACGGCGTGGGCACGGCGCGGCCGCGCAGTGAACGGCGCGCGCTTCAATCGCAACGGCTGGGAGCAGGTGGTGTTCGGAATCGTGCAGGGCGCGGAATACGAAGACCTGCGCCGGCGCTCCGCAGAAGAGATTGTCGGGCTCGATTTTCCCGGCTACGCCATCGGCGGACTCGCCGTCGGAGAAGACAAAGAGCTGACGCGCGATATCACCGAGCTCACCGCATCCTTGCTGCCCGCGGAAAAGCCGCGCTACCTGATGGGCATGGGTACACCGCTCGATCTTGTGGAAGGCGTGGCGCGCGGCGTCGACATGTTCGACTGCGTGCTGCCCACGCGCAACGGCCGCACCGGAACCGTGTTCACGCGCGACGGGCGCGTGGTATTGAAGAACGCAGCGAACCAGGAAGACTTTACGCCGCTGGATGCCGAGTGCACGTGCAGCACGTGCCGCCGTCACACGCGCGCGTACCTGCGCCACCTGTTCATGGTGGGCGAGATGCTGGGGCCGATGCTGGCCACCCAGCACAATCTGCATTTCTTTGCCGATGTGATGCGCGAAGCGCGCCGCGCCATCGTGAGCGGCACCTTTGCATCGTGGCGCGCCGCATTCGTCGAACGGTATGAGCGCGGAGAATCCGCGCGAGCCCGTGATCATGAAGACCGACAAAGGAGGATCTCTTGAATTCGTTCTACCCCCTGTTTGCAATGATGCCCGGCACCGCCACCAGCGGTGGCGCAGGCCCCAGCCCGTTTTCGATGATGCTGCCCATTCTCGGCATGCTGGTGATCTTCTATTTCCTGATGATCCGCCCGCAGCAGAAGCGGCAGAAGGAAGTCCAGAAGATGCTCTCCGCCGTGAAAAAAGGTGACCGCGTGCTCACCGCAAGCGGTCTTTACGGAACCGTGGCCGGCGTGAAGGACGACGTGCTCGTGATTCAGATCGCCGACAACGTGAAAGTCGAGATGGTGAAGAGCGCCGTGACCGGCGTGGTTGCGCAGGGCTCGGAGTAACTGGCGCGATCGTGGAACGCTCCATGCTGAAGCTTCGTTATTATGGTGATCCCATTCTCCGCCGTCGTGCGATGGATGTGCACACCTTCGACGCATCGCTGCGCGATCTCGCGGCGCAGATGCTGGAAGCCATGGACCGGGAAGAGGGCGTGGGCCTGGCCGCGCCGCAGGTCGGCCTGGACCTGCGGCTTCTGGTTGCGCTCGCCATGCGCGAACCCGGCGACGAGACCGCGGAGCCGGTGACGATGGTGAACCCCGAAATCCTCGAGCGTTCGCACGAGAACTGGGTGTACGAAGAGGGTTGCCTCAGCATTCCCGGCATTCGGGGCGATGTGACGCGACCGGAGCGCGTGCGCGTCCGCTACCAGGATGTTGAAGGCAGCGAGCACATCATCGATGCGGAGGGAATGTTCGCGCGCATCCTCCAGCACGAGATCGATCATTTGAACGGCAAGCTCTTCATCGATTATCTCTCCACTGCCGACAAGATGCTCCTGAAACCGAAGCTTCGCCAGATTGCGAAGCTCAACGACGAGTGATCGCTGAAATCGTGCCCACGTGAGCAACCCTCTGCTTCCAACCCGACGCATTGTTTTCATGGGCAGCCCGGATTTCGCCGTGCCGTCCTTGAATGCGCTCTGGGAGAGCGACCGTTATCGCCCGCAGCTCGTGGTGAGCCAGCCCGACCGGCCGCGCGGGCGTGGGCGGGCCGTGGATCCCACCGCCGTGCGGCAGCGCGCGCTCGAACTCGGCATTCCCACCCTCACCATGACCAAGGAGACGTACGCGGCCGGCGTGGAGACCGTGCGCGAGGCGAAGCCCGATGCGATCATCGTGGTGGCATTCGGTCTCATTCTGCGTCGCGATCTTCTCGACATGCCTCCTTTCGGTTGCATCAACGTGCACGCGTCGCTGCTTCCGAAGTATCGCGGCGTGTCGCCCATCCAGGCCGCCATTGTGGCCGGCGATGCGGTGACCGGATGCACGATCATGCGCATCGACGAGGGCGTGGACACGGGCAACATTCTCCTGCGCGGCGAAACGCCGATCCAACCGGATGACAACGCGGGCACGCTCACGGCCCGTCTCGCGTTGCTGGGCGCGGAGCTGCTCGTGCGAACGCTGGACGGCGTGTTCGATGGCACCATGCACGAAGTGGTGCAGGATGGGACGCACGCCACGGTTACCAAAAAGATTCGCAAGCACCACGGGCTGATCGACTGGTCGCTCCCCGCGACCGAGCTCGAACGTCGCATTCGCGCCATGACGCCGTGGCCGAGT
The DNA here is from genome assembly GCA_035279765.1 of Candidatus Krumholzibacteriia bacterium. GTDB lineage: Bacteria > Krumholzibacteriota > Krumholzibacteriia > WVZY01 > JAKEHA01 > JAKEHA01. The sequence continues at coordinate 3,380 of DATEHD010000089.1, forward strand.
GCCTACACCTTCCACCACGGCCGGCGGCTGCAGATCGATTCCGCCACGGTGGCACCGCGCAGCTCCAACGCGGCACCCGGAACCATCATCTCCCTCGATCCGCTCCTCGTCGCCTGCGGCGACGGAGCGCTCCAGATCCGAATGCTCCGCCCGGAAGGCCGCCGCGCCATGACACCCCGTGAGTTCCGCGCCGGCAACGCGATCGAGCTCGAGCGCCGCATTCGCGCCATGACA